>JAYUVX010000021.1:0-23363 GCA_043753855.1 Myxococcales bacterium
TAACCAACTCAACTCTGCTCGTCCGTCTGGTGACCTCCGTTGGCTGAGGGCTAGACATTCTCCGTCGGCGTGAAGCTGGACGGGCGAGCGCTGTCCGGACACCGGACGAAGGATCTCTCATGACCATGTCCAAGCTCAGCACCCGCCGCCGTTTCGTCGCCCGCGTCCGCAAGGCCACCGCCCCCATGAACTCCGACCAGATCTCGCTCCTGCTGGACTACTTGATCGTGCTCAACGCAAGGGTGCCCGCGCCGGGGATCCCGTGAGCCGCCAGCGTGGCGAGCGGATCCTCGGGCCGTACGAGCAGCACAACGGATGGCGTGTCGTCGAGGTTGACGCTGCCGGCGGGCGGTCCGCGACCATCTTCCCGACCGAGGCGAAGGCGCGGCGATACGTCGAGTTGATGACCTCCGAGCTGGCGTCGGTCGACCGCACGACCGAGACCGCGTTTGCGGAGTACAGGCGCCACCTCGCCGACAGGGGCACCCAGGAACAATCGATCGACGTCACCGCACGATCGGTCTCGATGTTCTTTCCCGGGCCGGTCTCGCTGGCGACGCTCACGCCGAAGCGATGCGCGACGATCTACGAGAGCGTCCGGACGACGCCAACGAAGCTCACGGGCAAGCCGCCCGCCGTCGATACGCACCGCAACGCACTCGGGCAAACCAAATCGTTCCTGGCGTGGTGCGTCTTACGTGGATGGATCCGCGAGAACCCGCTCGGATCGGTTGCAGGCATCGGCCGTCGTAGGCCACGCGGCAAGTCGCTCGGCAAGGATGGGAACACCCTCCGCGTGAAAGAGGCGCGGGCCTGGTACGTCGCTGCTCTCGAGCTCGCCTGCAACCGCGACGACGGTGCGTCCGCTGCTCTCGTGGCGCTGCTGCTCGGCATGCGCGCGTCCGAGATCGTATCGGTCCGGGTCGGCGACCTCGACGAAGACCAGGCGCCCGGTGACCTGCTGTGGATCCCGTGCAGCAAGACCCCGGCGGGCAGGCGGACCCTCGAGGTGCCCGAGGTACTTCGCGCGGTGCTCGTCGCCTGCTGTGACCAGAAGCCCGCCAGCGGGTACCTATTCGCTCGCGAGGATGGCGGGCCGCATTGCCGCGACTGGATCCGGAACAACGTCCAGCGCGTTTGTAGAGCCGCTGGCGTGCCCTCGGTGACGGCTCACGCGATGCGCGGGCTACTCGCGACCATCACGGCCGAACGCGGTCTCGCCGGCCACCTGATCGCCGCAACGCTCGGCCACGAGAGCGAGGCGATCACGATGTCCGCCTACGCGGCGCCCGGATCGGCCAAAGCCGGTGTGAACCGCCGGGGGCTGACCGTGCTGACCGGCGGGGCTAAGTGAGCTGCATCGACCGTTCCCCAACCGTTCCCCAACCGGGCCGGCTGTCACGTAACTTGGTTCGGGGACTAGGATTCGAACCTAGATAGCAAGAGTCAGAGTCTTGCGTCCTGCCATTAGACGATCCCCGAGTGAGGCCAGGGGTTGATAAACGGTTGAGCGCCGATCGTCAAGTGGGAGGCCGCGGGACGAACGAGATCACGGTCTTGCCGGCCGTCCTGACCACGTGCAGGGCGAGCCAGCGGGTCGACGGCGTCAGGCTGAGGAACCGGGTCAGCTCGACACCACGCACCCGGTAGGGGCCGACCTTCTTGACGGCGATCCCCATCTTGTCGATTTCCCGGGCGAAGAAGTCCGTGGTGTCGCGGAGGCCGCGGCCGGAGACCCGCTGGCCCGCCGCATCGGTGCGGGTCCCGGGGGGCATGCGGGGCTCCGTGTCCGCTCGCGCCGGGACGATCGCCATCCACAACGTGGCCAGCACGGCGATGACGCGCATCCAAAAAACGGTAGCATGCGCGGTGGAGGTTCTATGCGTATTGCGATGGCGCTGCTGACGGTGGCCCTGACGTTTGGCTCGGGCTGCGGCAAGAAGAAGAGCAACGACGGGGCCGGAAGCGCGGGCTCCGGCTCCGCGGTCGTCACCGACAATGGCTCCGGTAGCGCCGCGGGCTCGGCGGGCTCGGCGGGCGCCGCGGGCTCGGCGGGCTCGGCGGGCAGCGACGCTGTTCCGATGGAGATCGGCTCGGCAGCGGGATCCGGTTCGGGCGCCGGCTCGGCCGAAGTTCAGATGTCTCACAAGGGCGGTAACTGCCCGAGCATGGTGTTCGGGTCGACGACCAAGGCCGAGCTCAAGGCCGGCAAGATCCTCGTGACGATCACGTCCACCGACAAGGATGCCATCGCGGCGATCCAGGCGCGCGCCGAGGAGCTGCTGAAGGAGAAGGTCGACGGCACGTCGGGCACCGCGCACGATCAGAAAGGCACGCACGGCGGCACCATCGGCATCTGCCCGGTGTTCCTCGGCGAGGGCGGCAAGGCCGAGGCAAAGAAGGAAGCCAAAGGCGTCATCGTGACGATCACGCCGAAGGACAAGCCCGACGTGCTGAAGGCCGAGATCGATGGCCGCATTACGAAGGCCGCCGATTGGGTGAAGGACAACGTCAAGGCCGGCGACAAGGGCACGGGTGGTGGTGTCGGTGGCGGCAGCGGCCGCGATGGCATGAACCACTCGGGTCTCGGCGATGGCAAAGGTGCGGAGCGCAAGGCCGGCTCGGGCTCGGGAGACGGGAAGGGCGGCGGCAAGGGCAGTGGCGGTGGTGGTGGGGCAGGGACGGGCGGCGGCGGCTCTGGCAGCGGTAGCGCCAAGAAGTGATCGGCGAACGACCGGGATCACACGCCGGTCCAGCGTCGAGAAGGTAGACTGTTCGCGATGCGCCTCGCACTTGTCGGCCTCGCAGGCCTCCTCGGCTCCGCAGGCCTCCTCGGCTCCGCAGGCTGTGACAATGGCAAGTACCATCTCCACCCGGAGGCGGGCCGCGATGCCCCCCCACCGCCGTGGTGGCGGCCGACGCTGGGCGAGGCGAAGGACTGGGACATCCAGCTCGGCCCGCCCTACGACCTGTCGGCGACCCGCGTCATGTACGACCTCGACTTGTGGGCGGTGGTCCCGGCGCCGACCGTGATCGACTACGGCGACGGCGATCCGGTGACGGTGCCCACGGGCGCGCTCGCCGGGAGGCTCGCCGATCTCAAGGGCCGCGGCGTGAAGGTGATCTGCCACGTCGATACCGGCGCGATCCACCTCACCGATCCCGATGCGCGCAAGTTCCCGGGCTATCAGGCCACGCCACCCGACGCTCCGGCACCGGTCGCGGCCGGCAGCGTCATCGGCTGGAAGATCGAGGCTCCGAACGAGCGCTACCTCGACCTGCGCACCGCTTCCCGGCCGCTGTGGGTGGCGAAGATGTGGAAGCGCTTCGATCTCGCGAAGCAGATCGGCTGCGATGGCATCGATGGCGATCGCAACGACACGATCGCCGGTAACACGGGCTTTCCGGCGATCAGCGTCCCGGAGCAGTACAGCTGGTACGCCGAGATCGTGAAGCAGCTGCACGATCGCGAGCTGTCGGCAGGGATGCGCAACGGCCACACGCTGCCCGGCCAGGTCGACATGTTCGCCGACGACTTCGACTGGATGCTAGTTGAGCGCTGCGGGGAGTTCGACGATTGCGATCAGACCCGCCCGTTCATCCAGCTGCGGCGCGTGGTGTTTGCGGTCGACTACGCGCACGACATCGACGGCGCGATGAACAACGCCACCGGCGTCTGCAACCGCCAGCAGGCGGCGCAGATCTCCGAGGGACTGATCAAGGACGACGCGATCTCGAGCGCGCAGCGCACGCAGTGCAATCCGTAGCCGCTACGGCTGCTTCTGATCGGCGATCGTCTTCACGAGCTGCACGGTCAGGTCGTCACGCAACGCCTTGGCGACCGCTGGATCGATCAGGGGCTTGTCACTGTGATCCATCGCCCACTCGCTGAGCTGCTTGTCGTTGCGTACGGTGAACACGTGGATGCAGGTCGGCGTCCCCGTCGTGTCGTAGCCGATCGCGCGCATCCCGAGGGCGCCGCGCTTCATCTCCTTCACGCCGAGCGCCATCGGGACATTGACCATCTCGGTCTTGATCACGATGAACGTCTTCGCGGCGAGCAACGTCCCGGCAGCGGCGCGGCGAGCGTCGTCGACGGACTTGGCGTCGAGTAGCACGCTCGCCGCGGGCGCATCGAGCGACGGCGGGTTGACGAACTCCTGGTACTCGAACTTGTCGGGCACCGGGTCCTTCGCGAGCCGGAGCAGCGTGGTCATCGTGAGCTGCGTACCCAGCAGATCGCCGATCGTGCACGGCCGCGCACCCGCCGGTGGCGGTACGTTGGTCACCATCTTCTTCGCGAGCTCGGTGACCTTCGCCGGATCGCCCTCGGGGCCGCCCGGCTTCTTGCCCCCGCAGGCGGCGATGGCGGTGAGCAGCGCCAGAGCACTATGCAGAGATGATCGTGCCGACATCCTCTCCTTTGAGCGCGGCCAGCACCTGGCCGGGCTTGAGACCGTTGACGATCTGCAGTTCCTTGCACCACTGCGCTCGCGGCAGGTACTCGATGACCATGCGCTCGAGCACCACATCCGGCAGCACACGGGCCTTGAGCTCCTTCGCCGTGATCCGCGGAATCAGCGTCGCGTTCGGGTTCTTCTTGGGATCATCGGTGTAGAGGCCGTCCTCGTCCTTGATGAAGATCGCGCGCCGCGATCCGAGGAACTCGGCCGACAGGAACACGCCGGCATCCGTGCGGTGCGGCGGGATCCGGCTGCCTTCCTCGCGCTTCTCCCAGTAGCCGAAGGGCGGCATGCCACTCATGATCGGGATGCAGCCCATCTGCAAGTAGAGTGGCAGCTTCTCGAAGTCATCCGGCAGCATGTAGATGCCGCCGTGCTTGGCGAGCAGCATCTGCAGCATGCGGGCGTTCTGCATCGGGATGTACTTGCCGAGCGTGGCGACCACGCCGGTCGGCATCTCGAGCTCGCTCGCGATCGAGTAGATGTGGCGGGCACGAGTGCCGCCGCCGGCGAGCAGGATGACCTGGATGCCGAGCTTCCGCGCGGCCACGATCTCCTCGAGGATCGGGAACAGCGCCGTGCGGCCGCGATCGAGGATGCTCTGGCCGCCGATCTTGACGACCTTGACGTCGGGCATCACCGCCGTGGGCTGGAACAGCTTCTCCGCGGGAACGGGAATCGTGCGGCGCTCGCTCACGCGGCCTCCTTGACGATCACGGTGCCGACGTCCTCGCCGCGCAGTGCCGCCGTCAGCTGGCCGTGTTTGAGGCCGTTACAGATCACGATCCGCCTGCAGTTCTTCGCGGTAGCAAACGCATGGAACAGCTCGCGGTCGAGGATGTTCTCGGTGGGCAGCTGCTTCATCAGGCTTGCCAGCGTGATCTTGCCGAACAGCTTCGCGCCGGCGTGCTGCTTGGGATCCTTGTCGTAGAGCCCGTCCTCGTCCTTGACGAAGATCACCTGCTTCATGCCGAGCACCTCGGCGAGCTGGAACAGGCCGAAGTCCGAGCCGTGGAGCGGCAGGTGGCCCTCCTCCGGCGGCGGCTCCCAGAAGTGAAACGGAGGCACGCTGATCGCGATCGGGGTGATGCCGGCGTCGAAGTACAGCGGGAGGTCCCAGAAGTGGTCGCGCTGCATCGGCATCGACCCGTGCGGTGCGAGCAGCGTGTTGAGGAGGATCGCGTTGAGCTCCTCCATCGCGCCCACGAGCTGCGCCATGCCGCCGACCGGCAGGCCAAGGTCGGTGGCGATCGAGATCGTGTGGCGCACGCGGGTGCCACCGCCGACGCCGATCACCATCTTGACCGTGCGGTCCTGCTTGATCTCCACCAGCTCTGCAACCAGCCGGAGGATCGCCTCCTTCCCGCGATCAAAGATGCTCTGCCCGCCGATCGAGACCAGCGAGACATCGGGAAAGATCTGGAGGTCGCGTTCGCTGTCGGTGTTCGACAGCACGTCGCGATTCTGGAGGGATTCGCGCATCAGGCGCGAGTTGATGTGAGTACGGCCATCGCCAGCTACAGGCTCGGTCATGAGGCTCCCATCTTACGCTCGGTACCGCCGGAAACGTCGAAAGGCGCCACCCGAGGGCAGCGCCTTTCGCGATCACCAAACCTGAGTCTCTAGTTCTTGAGCGGAACCGGCGCGGCGCAGGTGCCTGCCGCCTTGGCCGCCATCGTCGAGGCGTAGAAGGCCTTGAGAGCCGTCATGCCCTGGTTGTTCGTCGAGTTGAACGTCGGGTGCTCGCGGTGGGGGTCGGTCGCCGTCGAGACACCCTTGAAGGAGGTCTCGTTGACGATGACCTTCGCCGCTGCAGCGCCCATGGTCAGGTCGACGGTCAGGTACTGCAGGAAGTAGTACTTCTTCGTGGAGACGACCGTGAACATGTTCTGCGAGTTGCGCGTTGCGATGAAGCCGAACCCACCGTTGGTGTGGCAGTTCTCGCACTCCTGGTTGTTCTGGGCCTGCATGCCGCCCCAGCTGTTCGCCATGTTGGCGGTGTCGAAGTTCGCTTTGGTCATGCAGCCGGCGAACTCGGAGAGGACGCGCTCGGTAGCCGCGGACAGCGTCTCACCACCAGCGGGCGGGGTGGCAGTCTGACCGTTGCGGAGCACGACTTCCTTGTTCAGCCAGTCGGTGATCTTGCTCTCTTCGACCGAGCTGTAGGTCTTGCCCTGGTGACCGGCCTTGATCTTGGTCAGGATCGGGGCGGCAGAGGCAGCGTAGTTTCCGACGACCGCGTTGTAGTTGGTCGCCGTCTGCCAGCCCTTCGAGGCGTCAGTCGCCACGAAGCGGGTCAGGGTGGAGCCAGTTGCAGTCTCCGAGTGGCAGGCGCCACCCGTGCACTTGGCGTTGATGATTCCGTAGACGTTGCTGTCGAACAGAATCTTGGCGGCAGAGAGGTCAGAACCGGCCGGGTTGTCGCCGTTGTCGTTGCCATCGCCGTCGGGACTATTGAGCGGGTTACCGCCCTCCGACGAAATGCCACCGACGCAGCCAACCAGACCAATCGCTGCAATCGTCGCTGCGAGGAGTGTTGAGCGCATTTGAGTTACTCCGAGGTCCGGGGTGGGTTGGGTTGGTTGGGGCTTAGCGGCGGCGGCGGCGGATGACGGCGGCCAGACCGATGAGGAGGAAGGTCAGCGCGCCGCTCGAGCCGGTCGTCGCGGAGCAACCACCCAGAGACGTGCCAGCCTGGTCACCACCCGACGGGTCGGTGTTCGTCGGGTCCGGGGTCGGGTTCGGGTTCGGGGTCGGGTTCGGGTTGGTCGGGTCAGTGACCGCCGGGGTCGAGGTGACCGGGACCACCGAGAGAAAGCCCGTCAGCTTGATTTCCGGCTTGGTCATGTCGGCGAACGACTTGCCCGTGGTCGCGAACAGCATCAGGTGCGCGTCCTTGTTGCCGTTCATGCCGACGAAGGGGTTCGCGATGAAGATGCTGTTCGCGTAGTTGCGGCCCTGGTTACCCGGGTTGTTGCCGAGGTAGTTCGGGTAGAGGTGGCGATCGTACGGGGCGATGGTGAACATGCCGGAGTCAGCGAACTTCTGCGTCGCCGCATTCCACGTGACGGTGCGGACCTGTGCGCCGGCGCCGCCGCCCGTGTGGTTACCGTTCAGGAACGCGAGGCCCGGGACGAGCGCGTTGGTGGTGCCGAACATGCCGAAGTTGGTGCCGTTGTGCGTGCCGTCCATGCCGAGGAGCTCGGTCTGGGCGAGGTTCGTCATCGGCGTCACGTACTTCATGCCGGTCGCGGTGGCTTCGATGACCGAGAGCTGGATGCGCTCGTTGGTGCCGCCCTTACCGTTGTTCGTGTTGTTGTTGCCGCGGAGGTCGTTGGTCTGCATGAAGACCATGTCGGTGGCGACGAGCTTGCCCGTGGCCGCATCGACCTTCAGGATGCGATTCGACTTGGCGCGCATCGAGTAGGTGCGGATACCGTCGAGGTCCTTGCGACCGTCGATCTGCTTCTTCCAGAGTAGGCGGGCCTGCGCGTTGTCGCCGTTCTGGCCGGCGCCGACATTGACGGCCGCCATCCAGGTGCCGTCGCGCTGCGGCTGGGTGTTGCCCTCGGTCCAGGTCGCGATGACCGTGCTGGGGTCGGTGCCAAACGACACCGTGCCGTGCGAGCGCTCCTCGCGGGGGCACACCGACAGGTCAGCGACCTTGGCGACCGTGCAGGAGGCGAGGTCCGCGGCGCAGGTCACGTCGTGGATCGAGACCCAGCCGTCATCCGAGCCGTTGCCGTTACAGCCGCGCCAGCCGACGAGGCGCTCCTTGGTGGCCGAGATGCTCTTGGTCGCAGTCGACTGGGCATCCTGGTTCATCGAGCAGTCGTCGTTGTTCTTCGCGAAGATCTTCGTCTGGGGCATCACTGCCTGCCCAGCCTTGTTGAAGACCATCATGTAGCGTTCGGTGTTGTTCGTGTTGTTCGGCTGGTAGTTGTACTCGACCGCGATCAGCTTGCCGCCCATGATCGGGTAGGCGTCCGGGTGGTTCGCGTTGCGGTACTCGTTACCGTCGTTGTTGGTGACGAACTTCGCGGCCTGGATGTCGGCGCGTGCCTCGACCGCACCCGTCGTGTTCTGTGCGAGGGCGAACGGGGTCAGCGAGAGCTGGATGCGGTGGTTGGCCACGACACCCTTGAGCTCGGTGCTCATCGCGAACACGATGCCGGTCTTGCCATCGTCGAACATGGCGGTGACGGGCATCTCGTGGCCCGGCTGCTCCTCGTCCGTACGACGGAGGCGCGGGTTCGGCGTCCCGGACACGGGAGCCTTATCCAACGTAGGTGCGGGGGCGAACGGCAGGAACGTTGCGTCCGCGGAAGCGAGAGCAGGAGTGAGCAGGCCACTCGCCGCGAGCATCAGAAGTTTCTTCATGTTGGTCATTTGCCTTTGCCCCAGAGGTTGGTTGGTGATGACGAACCAATGAGCAAGCGTTGTGCCGAGATTTGCACAATGTAACCCCCTGTAATCAAACGATGTCACCAGGGTGGAACATGGGGGCCCGCTTCCCAACCTGGGGTCCCATCCCGCCGAAAGCCTCGCGATCCCGGGATCTACGGCTCGGTTTCGGGAGTCGCGTGCCCCGCGCGCTCCAGAACCGGCGCTGGGTAATTCGCCCCGGAGTGGGGGACGCGGCCCCAGCTCGAGACCCCGGATCCTCGCGCTCCGCACCCACCTTCGCGCACCGTTCCCCCGACCGGTGCAGGTCGCTGCTCTCACTCGTCGTCTGGAGTGATGGCCGGAATCTCGGACGGGTCGAGCGCGCGGGTATGGAGGGCGATCGCGCTGGCGCGCAGCTCCTTGTCCCCGATCAGGACGCCGCCCTTCGCCTGCGAGCTCGCGGTGAAGGTGAGCGTCTCGAGGTCCTTCCCGGCGAACTTCTCCTTGCGCAGCTCGTCGCGGATCAACCACACATCCACGACCTTCGAGGTATCGGCGCCCTGCGCAGCGAGCACGGCGCCGAGGTTCCAGTGGAGATTGCCGTCGACGGACTTGGTCGCCTTCGACACGTCGAGATCCTGGCGCTTGATGATGGTGGCGAGCTTGTCATCCAGATAGACGCGCACTCCGCCGCGGATCGGCTCGCCGTAGTACGGCACGCCCATCTGCTCCACTCCGTCGAGGAACAGGCCCTTGTTGCGCACCATCGTCGGTGGCTTCTTGGTGATGTAGACCATCACGCTCGTGATCTTGTCGGGCGACAGGCCGTTGCCGAACGTGTTGAGCGTGTGTGGGATCGCCTTGCCGAACGTGTTGCCGCCGAACCGGAACGAGAACTCGTCGGCCTGTTTGCTCTGCAGATCTTTTCCGGTGGCGATGATCGTCTCGGAGAACTTGGCTCCATAGACGTGGATCTCCCGCACCTTCTTGATGTCGACGCCGACCGCCTTCAGATAGTCGGTGAACTTGTAGAACCGCTGCTGTGCCCAGCGCCACCCCGGATCGTCGGTGCCCGGGCGCTTGTCCGCCGAGACCTTGTCCTTCACCCAGGTCGGCTTGAGCCCGATCGGCAGCTCGCCGAAGCTCAGGAACCCGACCGGCTTGCCGTCGACGTAGACGGCGGTGTCCTTCCAGCGCGACATGCCGGCCTTGAACTCGGCAGGCACCCACTCGCTGTCTTTCTTGTCGCCCTTCGATTTGTCCTTTTCGCCGGTGCGCTCCTCCTTCGCCTGGATCATCTTCTCGCGCACGGTCTCGATCATCGTTCCGTCGTGCTTCTCCTCGCGCGGCTTGTTCGGCAGCTTCGCGAGGTCGGCGCTGCCGAGGGCGCTACCGGTGGATGGTGCGGGTTGCGCGCCCTTGGAGTCCTTGCAGCTGGCGACTGCGAGGGAGGCGAGGAACAGGAGCGAAACATTGCGACTCATGGAGCGCATGACCCCATTGTTGGAGGCGCGCATTCCCGACACAAGCGAATGGTGCAGACTTCGCGGGTCGGCCGGGACCGGACCCACCACGTGGGGAACGGCCACCCACGTAGATCACCGATCCGTGCCACGGAAAACAACGAGTTCGCGCTGGCACCGGTGTTGCGTGGTGGGAGGTCATGGCTCGAACCTTTGGGGCGTTCGTTGTTCTCTCCAGTCTGGTCCTTGGCGCGTGTGGCGTTGGCCAAGATGCTGCCACCACTGACGATCGCAACGAGAAGCTCGGTATCATCTGCAACTCGACCTTCACCACCACCGGCACGTTCACCCCGGGAACCCCGACGCGTCCCGCCGAGACTCCGACCGGATGCTGGCCCGTGGGCACCTGGACGTTCACCGCGAAGGTCGACAGCAACGAGTGCGCGAAGGCGCCCGCGGTGCAGGCCCAGTACTCGTTCCGCGTGGACCGCGCGGTCAACCCCGATCCTGCGAAGGACATCGGTTTCGAGGAGAGCTACACTTATCTCAGTGACAAGGCCGGACTGTTTCGCCTGGGCGTCTCGGAGATCGGCGGCGGCTGCGAAGGCGGCGTCGAGCTCTACAGCGCCGATGGCAAGGAGTACTGGAACCTCAAGCCGTTCCTCCAGAACAGCGGCACGATCGCCGGCTTCGGCGAGTACGCGATGTTCGGGAAGAGCCAGCTGTAGGTCCGATCATGGGTAAGTGGCTCGCCGGCGCGGGCGTCATGCTCCTGGTCCTGATGTTCCTCCTGTGGAGGCAACTGGACTCGTCGAGCGCCACCGCGGCGCCTCCTCCGAAGGCCGACAAGGCGTACGACGCCGTCGCGCAAGCGAAGTCCACCGTGGCCGAGGAGCACGCGAAGGCGGGCGTCGTCGAGGCTGCGCCGGCACCGGTCGCCGACGGCAAGCCCGCGAAGATCGATTCCGCCGGTGACGAGTTCTTCTATCGGTTCCAGGAGAACGTACCCAAGGTGCTCTCGCGCCAGGTCGCGCTCTGCTACGAGGGCGCCGCGACGAAGCTCCATCGCAATCAGAAGCTAGTGCTGCAGTTCCACGTGAAGATCAAGGACGGCGAGGTGTCGATCGCCGACGTCAAACCCAGCGCGAACACGATCAACGACGCCGGCCTCGAGACCTGCTTCACGCAGGCCGTGCAGCGCGGCGGCTGGCACGACGACACGCTCCCCGACTGGGAAGGCGATGACGAGCTCGTGATCCGGCCCGAGCGTGGGCTCAAGAAGTACATGCGCGACAACATCGACTACGTCGGCGCGCCCGCACCGGCCGCGGACTCGCCGGTGATTCGTCCGAACGCCCCGTAGAGAGAGAGAGTTTACTCGTTGCGCGTGAGAGCCGCGCGGAACAGCGCGACGGCCCAGTCGAGATCTTCGAGCGCGACCCACTCGTCCGCCGCGTGTGCCTGCGCGATATCGCCGGGACCGATCACGATCGCATCGGCGCCGTGCTCGGACCACATCGCCGCTTCGGTCCAGAAGTCGAGCGGACCGACCGCGCGCACGAACGGCCGCACCAGCTCGGAGAGCGCGGACCGGCAGCCAAACGGCGCGTGATCGATCGTCGTGGTGACCGCGATGCCCGGATCGATCGCGCTCGCCAGCGCCATCACCTCGGCCTGCCAGCCGTGGCGGTCGAACGCTGGATACGGACGCAGCGACCACTCGAGCTCGCCCCGCGCCGGGATCACGTTGAACGCGACGCCGCCGTGCAGTGCCGCGATGTTGAGGCAGGTGCCCTTCATGTCGGCGGGGCCATTCGAGACGCGGCGCTTGCCCGCATCATCGAGCGCCACTGCGAGCCGGGCGAGCTGCGCGACCGGCTTTGGCAGATGATCCGCCTTCGACGAGTGACCGCCGGGCCCGAGCAGCGTGGCCTTCTGCGCGAGCACCCCGCGATGCGCGACGCCCGCGGTGCGCGCGGTGGGCTCGCAGACGATCACCTCCTTGATCGAGGCCGCGTGCGGCGTGGCGAGGAACGCGTTCATGACGTGGCTGCCCGCTTCCTCGTCACCGGAGAACAGCACGCCGACGTCTCGCGGCGCTGCGCCGTCGAGCGCGATCAACGTCGCCGAGATCGCGCCCTTGGTGTCGGCCGAGCCGAGCCCGTAGATCCGCCCATCGGCGATGTGCGCCGTCCACGGGTCGCGCGACCAGCCGGCGTTCGCCGGCACGGTGTCGACGTGTGCGTTGATGATCCGGCGCGGCGTTCCCCAGCGCGCGAAGACGTAGGCACCCGGGCTGCCATCGGTGCGCGCCGAGCTTCCGATGATCACCTCGTCAGCACCGCGCGCGCGGAGCATCGGCGCGAGGTGCTCGCACAGAGCGCGCTCGTCACCGGGACCGCGCTCGGGTCCAGCCTGCTGGGTCGGGAACCCGATCAGCTCGGCGAGCAGCTGGACGACTGGCGTGGTCATGTGGATGCCGCGGCTGACTCGTAGGGCAGCGGTTCGAGGAGGGATTGCCACGCCGCGTGCTTGGCGATCAGCGCCAGGCCGCGCACCAGCAAGGTCTTTCCCGGCTCGGTGCGATGCCAGGTCGATGCGCCGGAGGGATGCGGCAGCGGGATCATGTCGAGCGGGTGCCCGGCGAGCACGATCCGCTGCTGGGAGCCCACGATCTCCTTCAGCTGGAGATCCTTGGCAGCTTCGGGCCCCAGCAGCTGCGCGATCGCGAGCTTGCCGACCGGGATCACCAGCTGGGGACGCAGGATCCGCACCTCGCTCGCCAGATGCCGGCTGCAGCTCTCGATCTCGTCAGGCGCGGGCACCCGGTCTCCGCCCTTCTCGGCCTTGCCTGGGAAGCACCGGCACACGGCCGCCATGTACACGCGACCGCGGAACCACTCCTCGGTCATCCCCAGCGATCCGAACCACTGAAACAGCGTCTTGCCCGCGGTCCACGCGAACGGCCGTCCCATCGGTCCTTCCTTGTCCCCGGGAGCCTGACCGACGAGCATCACCGGTGACACCACCGGCGTACCCGCGACGACCGGTCCGATCATGTTCGCGCAGTCCGTGCAGCCCTTCAGGCGGGTGACGTGGCGCTTGATCTGGACCAGGGCAGACACGACCGACACTATGGCGCAGCCCTGTGACCGGTGCACGGTCCGGAGTCGTGCAAGTCCGCGCGGGATCTACCGATCCAGATCACGCTGCACCTGTCCGGGGGCACGCTAGACTACCCACCGTGACGCCCACGATCCACGAGCCTCCGCACGAGCCGCTGATCCGCAAGATCCTTGCCGCGAACTACCTCGAGCTGAAGCTCGGGCGACTCTCGATCGAGGAGGCGGACTACACGACGATCTGTAAGCTCACCGTGCTCGAGGGTGACCAGCCGGTCGAGGTCGAGGGCAAGGGCGTCGGCGTGGTCGACGCGCTGCTCAGCGGCATGCTCGACCGCTACGCGCGCGAGTACCAGTCGCTCAAGTCGATCCAGCTCGCGGGCTTTCACGTCGGCGCCGACCTCGGGACCAAGAAGCAGCAGGCGGGCGCCGATGCCGTCGGTCGCGTGACGCTCGACATCATGAACAGCGAGGGCCGTCGATTCACGTTCAGCGACCAATCGCGGTCGGTCACGATCTCGATGGCGCGCGCGGTCCTCAAGATCACGCAGTACTTCGTCAACGCGGAGCGCGCATTCCTGACGCTGCACAACGCGCGGCGCGATGCGCTGGCGCGGAACCGCGAGGATCTGGTCGCACGGTACACGGCGGAGATGGCGCTCGTCGTCGAGAGCACCAGCTACGCCGAGGTGATCTCGAACATCCGCAAGGAGCTCGCGTAGCGGTCACGCATGGCGGGTGGCCCGGTGCTCGAACGGGTTCGCTGCTTCGAGCTGCGCAGCGACGCGGAGCAGCAGGTCCTCGCGACCGTACGCGGCGACGAGCTGGACGCCGATCGGGAGGCCGGCAGCATTGTGATAGAGCGGGATCGAGCACGCGGGCTGGCCGGTGGCGTTGAACGGCGGCGTGAACGGGGTGAAGTCCGCGGCGCGAAAGATCGCGGCGAGCGGATCATCGGCGGTCGACGCGAACGTACCGAGCGGTACCGGCGGCTCCGCGAGCGTCGGCGTGAGCAGGAGGTCGTAAGCGCCCCAGAACTTCGCGGACTCGCGCGTGTTGTGCTGGATCCACCGCCACGCTGCGGAGTACGCAGGACCGGAGATCAAGCGGCCAAGCTCGGCGAGCGCCCAGGTCAGCGGCTCGACCTCGTGCTGCGCGATCGAGCGGCCGATCAAGGCCGATGAGGCGTCGAGGTCGGTGGTGACGCCCACGGCCCACAGGGTCAAGAACCGCGAGGTCCACTCGGGATCGCGCAGGGCCGCGGGATACGCGGGCTCGACGTGGTGACCGAACGATTCGAGTAGCTGCAGCGTGTGGCGAACCGCGGCGAGGCAGTCGGGGTGCGAGTCGACGACGCTGCCGTCGAGCCCGATGTGATGGGTCTCGAAGCCGATCCGCAGGAGGCCGGTCGGCGTGGTGAGCTCGGCGGTGTACGGGCGTAGCGGTGTGGGTGCGGTGTACGGATCGCCAGGCTGCATGCCGGCGAGCACATCGAGCACGGCCGCCGAGTCGCGCACCGACCGGGTGACCACGTGCTCGTTGACCAGGCCGCCGTTGATGTCGCCGAAATACGGTGCGAACGAGATCCGGCCGCGACTCGGCTTGAGGCCGAACAGGCCGCAGCAACTCGCGGGGATCCGGATCGATCCGCCGCCATCGTTGGCGTGAGCGATCGGAACCAGGCCGGCGGCGGTCGCCGCTGCCGAGCCGCCACTGGAGCCACCGGTCGAGCGCGAGGTGTCGTAGGGATTGCGCGACGGCGGCCAGGCCGGTGGCTCCGCCGACGGCAGGATGCCGAGCTCCGACGAGTTGGTCTTGCCGACCACGATGAACCCCGCCCGCTTCAGCTGGGCGACGAGGTGGCTGTCCTGCGGAAACTTGAACCGCGCGTCCTTCAGCGGCTTACACCCGCTGGTGTGGAGGGCGCCACCGACGGTCGCGCAGATGTCCTTGATCAGGATCGGGACGCCGCGGAACGGGCCCGGCTGTGCGTTCTCCGCGTCCGCACGCGCCTGATCGTAGAGCGGGATGATCACGGCGCCGAGATCCGCGTTGTGCTTCTCGATCCGGGCGATCGCGAGATCGACCAGCTCGCGTGGTGAGGCTTCGCCGGACCGCACGAGCTCGGCGCAGGCCGTGGCATCGAGGTCAGAGACGTGCATGGGGCGACAGTACCCGTGCCGGGGGTATAAAACCCGCACATGGACGGAATCCTCGCCGGCAAGCTGGCGCTGGTCACGGGCGGCGGCCGAGGTATCGGCGCGGCGATCGCGCGCACACTCGCGCGTGCCGGCGCACGCGTCGTGGTGTGTGGTCGCAACCAGGCCGACCTCGATGTAATCGCGAAGGAGATCACGGGCGTCGCGATCAAGCTCGACCTGATGGATCGCACGGCCACCGATGAGGTGCTCTCCTCGGTGGGGCACGTCGACGTGCTGGTCAACAATGCCGGCGCCGCCGAGAGCGCGTCGCTCGAGAAGACGACCGACGAGCTGTGGGATCGGATCATGGAGATCGATGCCACGGCGCCGTTCCGGGTCGCCCGCGCGCTGGTCCCCGGGATGATCAAAGCGGGGTGGGGCCGCGTGATCAACATCGCCTCGAACGCCGGCGTCTCGGGCTATGCCTACACCTCCGCGTACTGCGCCGCGAAGCATGCGATGGTCGGCTTCACCCGCGGCCTCGCCATCGATCTCGCGCGCACCGGCGTGACGATCAACGCGCTGTGCCCAGGCTGGGTCGAGACCCAGATGGTCGAGGAGGCGGTGACCCGGATCGCGAACAAGACCGGCCGCTCGCTCGAGGAGGCGCGGACCTCGCTGGCATCGATGAGCCCACAGAAGCGGATGATCGAGCCGAACGAGGTCGCCCACGCAACGCTGATGCTGTGCGCTCACGCCGCGCGCGGCATCCACGGCCAGACCATCGTGATCGACGGCGGGGCGGTGCTCAAGTGAGCACGGCCGAGGTCCTCGTCCCCGGCTGGCCCCCGCCGAGGGGCTACTCCAACGGGCGCGTCGGCAGCGGTCGCATGTTGCACGTCGGCGGGCAGATCGGCTGGAATGCCGACGGTGTGTTCGCGGCCGGCTTCGTCTCGCAGTTCGCGCAGACGCTCGACAACGTGATCGCGGTGGTGAAGGCGGCCGGCGGGCAAATCGAGGATCTCGCGGAGATGACCGTGTTCGTCATCAACATGCAGAGCTACCGCGATGCGCGCAAGGAGCTGGCCGCGGTGTGGCGCGATCGACTCGGAACGTACTACCCGGCGATGGCACTGGTCTCGGTCGTCGAGCTGTTCGAGCGAGACGCGCTCGTCGAGATCCAGGCGGTCGCATACCTCGGAGACAGCCCATGAAGTTCCCGCAGCCAACCTTGTTCGCGATGACGCTCGAGCGTGGCGTCGCTACCATCACCCTCGACCGAGAGAAGCGCCTCAACGCGCTGACCTTCGAGGTCTACGAGGAGCTCGCGGAGATGTTCGAGCAGCTCGACCGGTTCGACGCGGTTCGTTCGGTGGTCATCACCGGCCGCGGCCGTGCGTTCTGCTCGGGTGGAGATCAGGACGACATCATCAAGCATCTGCTCGGCCGCGATACGCCCGCGCTGCTCGCATTCACCCGCGCGACCGGCCGGTTGATCGAGGCGATGCGCGCGTGCAAGCGGCCGATCGTGGCGGCGATCAACGGTACCTGTGTCGGCGCCGGCGCGGTGATCGCGTGCGCCGCGGACCTCCGGATCGCCGCCGCGGGCGCGAAGTTTGGATTCATCTTCCCCGGCGTCGGGCTGTGCGGTGCGGATATGGGCATCACCTACTTGCTGCCGCGGATCGTCGGGCTGACCCACGCTTCGGAGCTGCTGCTGTTCGGCGACCTGTTCGTCGCCGAACGCGCGCTAGAGATCGGGCTCGTCAATCGCGTGGTCGCCGACGGTGAGGCGTGCGTGAAGCTAGCGCAGCAGTGGGCTGCACGGCTGGCGAGCGGGCCGGCCTTTGCGCACGCGATGACCAAGCAGATGATCGAGAGCGAGCACACGATGGCGCTCGGCGAGGCCATCGAGGCCGAGGCGCAGGCGCAAGCGTTGTGCATGCAGCACCCGGACTTCGCGGAAGCGCACGCCGCGTTCAAGGAAAAGCGACCGGCGAGGTTTCGCGGCGCACCCGATCAGGGCCACGGCCAGGGCCAGGGCCACGAATAGTGCGGCTGTCGTCGGACGATCTCTCGATGTTCTTCGAGCCAGCCCATGCCGAGCTCGCGACCCGGCTGCGTGCTGCGATGCCCGCGCTCGAGGAGGTCGAGCGCGCGGGTTCGCACGTCACCGAACAGGAGCGCGATCGATCCGCCGCGGATACACTCGCGGCGGCCGGGCTGTTCGACCTCGTGGTCCCGACCGGCAAGCTCGACACCCGCGCCCTCTGCCTCGCACGCGAGATGCTCGGCTACGTGTCACCGCGCGCCGACTCGATCTTCGCAGTGCAAGGCCTCGGCACGCACGCGATAGCGCTCGCAGGCAGCCCGGAGCAGCGTGGGCAGCTCGATGCGTTCCGGCGCGGCGCGGGGGTCGCGGCGTTCGCGTTGACCGAGCCCGAGGCCGGCTCCGATGTCGCTGCGATCTCCACTCGCGCCACACTCGGCCCCGACGGCTACCGGCTTGACGGCGACAAGCTGTTCATCTCGAACCTCGGCATCGCCGATCACGCCGTCGTGATCGCGACCACCGATCCGGAGCTCGGCAGCGCCGGCCTCACCGCGTTCTGGGTCCCGCTCGATACGGCGGGCGTCACCGTCAAGCCGCTGCATGCGATCGCACCGCATCCGATCGGTGCCCTCGCGCTACGCGGAGCGACGGTCCCCTCAGCGGCGCGCATCGGTGAGGTCGGGCAGGGCATGAAGCTCGCGCTGCAGACGCTCGATGCGTTTCGCGTGTCGGTCGGCGCCGCCGCCGTGGGCATGGCACGACGCGCGTTCGACGAGGCGCTCGGTTTCGTGACGCGCCGCAAGCAGTTCGGCAAGCTGCTCTCGGATCAACCGCTGATCCAGGCTCACCTCGCCGACATGATCGTCGACCTCGATGCGGCGCGGCTGCTCGTGCTGCGCGCGGCGTACCAGAAGGACACCACCGGCGGGCGCGTCACCACGGAGGTCTCGATCGCCAAGCTCGGGGCCACCGAGGCGGCGCAGCGCGTGATCGATCGTGCGGTGCAGCTGTTCGGCGGACGCGGCGTGATGGCCGGCGCGGTGGTCGAGCACCTCTACCGAGCGATCCGACCGCTGCGGATCTACGAGGGCACGAGCGAGATCCAGCGGATGATCATCGGCAAGGCACTCGCGCACGGAGCTCGCACGTGATCGCGTTGCCCGAGGACTTCAACCTCGCTGACTACTACCTGTTCGCCCGCGAGCGCGAAGGGAAGTCCGACAAGGTCGCGATCCGGTTCGGCGATCGCAGCTGGACGTACGCCGAGGTCGCCGATCGCTCGCGCGCGCTGGCGCGGTACTTCGTCGATGCCGGGCTGACCCCCGAGGAGCGCGTGTACATCGTGCTCTCCGATGTGCCGCCGTTCGCGTGGAGCATCTTCGGTCTGCTCGCGGCCGGTGGCGTGCTGGCGATGGGCAATCCGATCGCGCCGACCGACGACCTGGTCTACGTGCTCGGCTACGTCCGTGCCGCGGTGCTGATCACCACGCCGCAAGTCGCGGCGGCGATCGCGCCGTCGCTGCCGGAGCTCCGTCACCTGCGGCTGATCCTGCTGGTGCCCGATGCTGCGACCGGTGAGGATCCGGAGGCATCCGTTGCTCCGATGTCCGTACCGGGTGTTCGCGTCGAGGCGCTCGCCGAGGCGATCGCTCGCGGCCGCGGCCTCGATGCGAAGCTGCCGCTCACGCGCCGCGACGATCCAGCGATCTGGCTGTTCACCTCGGGCTCCACCGGCCGCGCCAAGGCCGCGATGCACAGTCACCGCGACTTCGCGTTCAACACCGAGGTCTACGCGAAGCGTACCGTCGGCTATCGCGAGGAGGACATCGCGATCAGCGTGCCGCGGTTGTTCTTCGGCTACGCGACCGGCACGAACCTGTGGTTCCCGTTTGCCGTGGGCGCCACGGTGGGCCTGTTCAGCGAGCGGCCCACCGCCGAGAGCGTGGCTGCCGCGATCGCGCGGTATCGCGCCACGATCGTCACCAACGTCCCGACCATGCTCGGCAAGCTGCTCGATCTGGACGACGAGCGCCGCGCCACCGGGCAGCCCGGGCTCGATCTTTCGTGCGTGCGGTTCCATCTCTCCGCCGGCGAGGCGCTGCCCGAATCGTTGCTGCGCCGGTTCACCGCGCGGTTTGGCGGCGAGGTCTACGACGGCATTGGCTCCGCGGAGATGTTCCACATCTACTGCTCGAACCGCCCGGGCGACGTGATGCCGGGCTCGCTCGGCCGCGCCGTCGAGGGCTACACGCTCGCGATCCTGCCCGAGGACGCCGCGGGTGCCGGTGCCACACCGTTGCCGCCCGGCGAGATCGGCGTTCTGTGGGTGAAGGGCGATTCGGTGGCGCACGGCTACTTCCAGGATCGCGAGAAGAGCTGGAAGACGTTCCACGGTCACTGGTGCCGCACCGGCGATCTGTTCTCGATCGACGAGCGCGGTTACCTGTGGTTCCAGGGTCGCGCGGACGATCTGTTCAAGGTCGGCGGGATCTTCGTCGCGCCGCGCGAGGTCGAGGACTGCCTGCTCGCGCATCCGGCGGTCTCGGTCGCTGCGGTGATCCCGGCCGAAGACGCAGGGCTCACCAAGCCCAAGGCCGTGATCGAGGTGCGTCCCGATGCCCGCGAGCGGATCGCCACGCCGGAGGGCAAGCGCGCGCTGATCGCCGAGCTCAAGTCGCACGTCCAGAGCAAGCTGTCCAAGCACAAGTATCCGCGCTGGGTCGTGTTCGTCGACGACCTTCCGAAGAACGATCGTGGCAAGGTCGACAAGAAGTCACTCGGTGAACGCGAGAAGCGCGGCGAATTGCGCGAGGAGTAACAGCACGTGGCCGAGAAGTTCCTTGCACGACACACCACCGCGAGCCTGCGCGCGCTGCTCGACGGGAAGAAGCCGATCGTCGCGCTGATCCCGGTTGGATCCACCGAGCCGCACGGTCCGCACCTCGGCCTCGGGACCGACGTCGTGATCTCGGCCGCAGCCTGCGTGAAGGCGTGCGAGCTGTTCGAGAAGAAGGGGCCGCTGCATGCGGTGATCGCACCGGCCATCCCGTATGGCGTCACCGACTGCGCGGCCGGCTTCGCGGGCGCGGTCTCGGTGCCGGCAGCGGTGCTCACCGCGTACGCCGCCGCCGCGTGCGATGGCCTGCTCGCGTTCGGCATCCGGCACGTCTGCCTCGTCAACAATCACCTCGAGCCCGCGCACGACGAAGCGATCCGCGCCGTGCTCGCGGGCCGCGCGGGGAAAGTCAGCGTCGCGTGTCCACTCACCAAGAAGTGGGCGCGCACGCTCTCGGCCGAGTTCAAGAGCGGCGCGTGTCACGCCGGCCAGTACGAGACCTCGATCATGCTCGCTGCGGCACCGGAGATGGTCGATCAGGCGATGCGCAGCGTGCTGACCAAGGTTCCGATCAGCCTGTCGAACAAGCTCGGCGAGGGCATCAACACGTTCGTCGAGATGGGCATGGAGCTCGCGTACGCCGGCGATCCGGCGGCAGCCACGGCGGCGGAGGGCGAGCAGCTGATCCACCGGCTCGCGGACATGGTGGTCGGCGAGGTGCGCGAGTCGCTCGGCCTTCCCGTTTGATCAGCCTTCGCACGCCCTTCGGCGGTGCTGCGCGGCCCGGCGCGCCGGGCCTTGCGATCAGCTCAACCTTCGCACCGCCCTTCGGGGGTGCTGCGCGGCCCGGCGCGCCGGGCCTTGCGATCAGCGAGGGTGCCGTGGTGCCGCGAGTAACCGCGCGGCCGGCAATCCGGCGGTGCGCTGCCGCAAGAACAGGGCGCGCGCGCTGCGGTCGACGAACTTGCACATGCCGGCACCTGCGCCGACTGCGGTGCCTGCCGCGACGGCACCCATGATCGTGACGCCGACGAGGCCACCGACCGAGATCGGTAGCAGCAAGCCGAACAGTACGCCGCCGGCGAGGATCCCGATCGGGGGCGCGAACAGCACCTTCACCTGGCGGCGCGTCGGTGCTTCCTCCTCCCAGTCGTTCTCGCAGCCTTCGCAGCGCTCGCCGGGACCGAGCGGATGCACGTCGCATCGTGTGGTCGCGCAGCGCGCGCACCTCATCACCGGGCGACTGACACAGTCCTCACACTGACGGTCTCCCATCCTCCCACTGTGCCCGAACCGCGGCGCGTGCCAAGTGGCCTGGCTCACGGTCGGTGCGCGCGCTCTAACGCCGCGACATTACGCGGCGCAACCGCGCGATCCTCTACTCCTTGATGCCGTGCTTGCCCTTGATCTGGTCGAGGACCTTCGAGTACTCGACATCCCACGCCTGGGTGCCCTCCTCTAGGTTCTTGATTCGATCGCGGACTTCCTGATCGATCGCCTCGTCCACCTGCATGTGCTTCTTGCAGATGTCCTTGATCTTGCGGCGC
Organism: Myxococcales bacterium; assembly: GCA_043753855.1. Classification (GTDB taxonomy): domain Bacteria; phylum Myxococcota_A; class Polyangia; order Haliangiales; family Haliangiaceae; genus JABFXX01. Next base: position 22,012 of record JAYUVX010000021.1, read on the forward strand.
AAGATCGTGTCCTCGGCAAACACCTCATCGATGTGGCGCGAGCTCATGAACGCTTCGAGCATCTGGTTCGCGATCCAGGACAGACCTTCTTCGCCGAGGCCGAACTCCTTCTGATCCGCGAGCTGACGCTTGGTGCGACCGAGGTGACTGTACGGAAGGCCGCGGATCTCGAGGATGTCCTTGGCGCGCTCCGTGAGCTCCTTGTCGAGACGGATGTACTCCTTCAGCACGGACGCGGCATCGGCCTGCGCCTCGTTGTGGTCGCCGACCTCGATGTCACCCGCCTGCGTCATCGTGCTGATGATCTCGGCTGCGATGCTATCGACCTTGCCTGGATACAGTCTCATCTCGGCGGCACTGTAGGGTCGGTAGGCCACACATGCAAGGCGCGTAGCATACTCTCGCTTGCATTTTCTCGGGTTTTATCGTCGATGTGCACCATCGCTCTCCTCATCGAAGTCGTCGTCGGCGCACCGCTCGTGCTCGCTGCAAATCGTGACGAGCTCTATGTGCGACCGACACGACCACCCGCACAGCTAGGCCGTTCGATCGTCGGAGGTGTCGATGTCTTGTCGGGTGGTACGTGGCTCGCCGTGCATCGCGATGGACGGTTCGCCGCCGTGACGAATCAACGCGCACTCGCAACGCCACCACCGGGCCTGCGCTCCCGCGGGCTGGTCGTCAAGGAGCTGATCGGCACCGAGGATCCGCGCGCGTATGTCGCCGAGCTCGATCCCACGCGCTATGCGAGCATGAACCTCGTGTGGGGCGCTGCGCGAGGTGCGTCGATCGCGTATCTGCGACAGGACGGAGCCGTCGACGTGCACGAGCTCCCGCCGGGGATCCACGTGCTGTGCAACGACAAGCTCGGCGCCCCCGGGTTTCCGCGCGGCGATCGGCTACGTGCGGCGATCGCCTTGGTGAGCGGGCAGGGCTGGCCCGCGATCGTTCCATCACTTCAGCGCGCGCTTGCCGATCACACACGGGTGCCGCTCGCGGAGGTCCCGCCCTCGCACCTCCCACCCGAGCTCGCCCGCGAGCTGACCGCGACGTGCATCCACAGTGATCACTACGGCACGCGGTCGTCCTCGCTGCTCGCGCTCGCGCCAGGCCGCGTGATCGACTACCTGCACACCGATGGTTCGCCATGCAGATCGCCGTGGATCGATGGCCGCGCGCTGCTCGAGGCCGCGTGAGCGAGCCGCGCGCGCGCAAGCTCGTGGTCGCCGGGTTGATCGTCGGCGAGGATCGCCGCGTGCTGATCACGCAGCGCCGCGCCGATCAGAGCTTGCCTCTGCAATGGGAGTTTCCCGGCGGAAAGGTCGAACCCGGGGAAGCTCCGACCGCGGCGC
>JAYUVX010000022.1:0-23177 GCA_043753855.1 Myxococcales bacterium
AGATTCCGGAGTCCTGAAATGGCACGCATCCTGGTCGCGGACGACGAAGCGGGTCTCCGCGAGTTCATCACCGATAGCCTCGAGCTCGACGACCACACGGTGGTGGCGGCGAAGGACGGCAAGGAGGCCGCGAAGATCCTCGAGGAGCGCGGCTTCGATCTCCTGCTCACCGATCTGAAGATGCCCGGCATGGACGGCATGGCCCTCCTGCGCAAGGTCCGCGCGGAGCAGCCCGAGGTCGAGGTGATCATGATGACCGCGCACGGCACGGTCGACAACGCGGTCGAGGCGATGAAGCTCGGCGCGTTCGAGTACCTGCAGAAGCCGATCTCCGGGCCCGACGAGCTGCGCCTGCTGGTGGCGCGTGCCGTCGAGCGCCGCGGCCTGAAGGATCGCGTCGATGGCACCGAGCGTCACATCGAGTCGCTCTCGGGCCCGCCGCTGACCTATGGCGATCCGGCGATGAATCCAGTGGTCGAGGCGATCGAGAAGGTCGCGCGCACGTCGGCCACCGTGCTGCTGCTCGGTGAGAGCGGCACCGGCAAGGAGGTCGCGGCCAAGGCGATCCACCTGCAGAGCCCGCGTGCGGCGAAGCCGTTCATGGCGATCAACTGCGCCGCGCTCACCGACACCTTACTCGAGAGCGAGCTGTTCGGCCACGAGAAGGGCGCGTTCACCGGCGCGGTCGAGCGCAAGCGCGGCCGGCTCGAGCTCGCGGATGGCGGCACGTTCTTCCTCGACGAGGTCGGCGAGCTCAAGCTCGAGCTCCAGGCCAAGCTGTTGCGCGTGCTACAGGAGCGGCGGTTCGAACGCGTCGGTGGCAGCCGTACGCTCGAGGTCGATGTGCGCTGGGTCGCCGCGACCAATCGCGACCTGCGCGGCATGATCGATGACGGGCGGTTCCGCGAGGACCTCTATCACCGGCTGGCGGTGTTCCCGATCAAGCTGCCACCGCTGCGCGAGCGCCCGGCGGACGTGCTGCCGCTCGCGCGCTTCCTGCTCGAGCGGATCGCGCGCGACCTCAAGCGCTCCCTGCCACGCCTGACCTCGGCGGCCGAGAAGCGGCTGTCGGCGGCGAGCTGGCGGGGCAACGTGCGCGAGCTGGCAAACACGCTGGAGCGCGCGGCGATCCTCGCCGATGGCGAGCAGATCGATGCGAGCCACATCTGGCTCGAGGACGCGTCCACGAAGCCGGCGCCCGGTGGCGGTGGCAGCGGCGAGGTGCGTCCGCTCGCGGAGCTCGAGAAGGAGGCGATCCTCCACGCGCTCGAGGTGGTCGGCGGCAACCGGCGCAAGGCCGCCGAGCAGCTCGGCATCGGCGAGCGCACGCTCTACGACCGGCTCAAGAAGTACGGCGTGGACTGAGCCGGCGCCGCGCCGCGCACAGTCCCTGCGGGTTGTGCAGACTGTGACTGCGCTTTCCGCAGGTCAGACATGTGCGCCCGTGCAACCGGCTGGATTTACTAGGACCAGTCCCGGCACGCCGGATGCTTTATCCCGCCTCATGATGAAGCGACTCCTCACCCTGACTGCCATCGCGCTCGGCCTCTCGAGCGGCGTCGCGCTCGCGGACCGCCACTACGGCGGCGGCCGTGGGGAGCTTCGTGATCACCGTGGCGACGACGTCCGCTATCGCCAGGACAACCGCCGCTGGAACACCGGCGATCGCAATGCGCGCGTCGTGCGCGTCGAGCGCGTGCGTCCGACGTTCCGGGACAACCGATTCTACTTCGGTGCCAACAACTATCGCGTCTATCACCGCCCGGTGATCAACGTGCGCTATCGCGATTACTACCGTCGTCCGGCGCTGATCTCCGAGAACTACGATCCGGTCGCCGGCTACGTCTGGATGCAGGGCAACTGGGAGTGGAACGGCTACGAGTGGAGCTGGATCCCGGGCCACTACGACGTCGACTCGTCCTATCACCAGCACCAGGTCGTCGACTCGAACGACGACTACGACGACGACTACGGCAATAACTACGACCACAACTACGGCGACACCAACGACAACACCTACTACGGCAACACCTACCAGCAGCCGTACACCCCGACGCCGATCTACAACAGCGGCGTGACGGTTCAGGGTCACATCAGCTTCTAGGGGCGTGCTGCGCGCTTGACCGCCGGATGGGAGTAACCCCTCCGGCGATTTCGTCGTATGCATGACCGATGAGCAGCTCTCGCACTGGCTTCGATGTCACGCCTCTCACCGCCGAGCGGATCCAGGCGCTCGCCGAGGGGTTCACGCGCGAGGAGAAGCACGTGATCCTCCACCAGGGCACCGAGCGGCCGTTCTGCGGCCTGTTCCTCGATAACAAGCAGACCGGCGTCTACACGTGCCGGCTCTGCGGGCTGCCGCTGTTCGAGTCCGCGGCGAAGTTCGAGTCCGGCACCGGCTGGCCGAGCTTCTTCCAGCCATTTGACCCCGAGCACATCACCGAGATCAGCGACGTCGCGCACGGCATGCGCCGTGTCGAGGTCCGCTGCAAGCGCTGCGATGCGCACCTCGGTCACGTGTTCGACGACGGGCCAGCACCCACGCGCCTGCGCTACTGCCTGAACTCGGTGTCGATGCAGTTCGTCGCCGCGGGCGAGCCGCTACCACTCAAGAGCTAGAGCGGGTACGGTCCGACGGTGCCGCTGCAGTCTCCGTTTCAGCCGCCCGTCGCGCCGATGCTCGCGAAGCTCTCGAGCGAGCTCCCCGAGGGGGAAGGCTGGATCTTCGAGCCCAAGTGGGACGGCTTCCGCGCGCTGGTCTGGAAGAGCGGCGACGACGTGTATCTGCAGAGCCGCGACGAGAAGCCACTCGGCCGCTACTTCCCCGAGCTCGAGGTCTCGCTGCGCCGCGAGCTGCCCGATCGCTGCGTGCTCGATGGCGAGATCGTGATCGCCACCGGCGACAGGCTCGACTTCGATGCACTGCTGCTCCGGATCCATCCCGCTGCATCGCGGGTCAAGCTGCTCGCCGACGAGAAGCCCTCCTCGTTCGTCGCGTGGGACCTGCTGGCGTTCGGCGACGAGGACCTGCGCGGTCAGCCGCAGGCGGAGCGGCGCAAGCGGCTCGAGGTCGCGCTCGCGGCCTGCAAGCCGCCCGTGCACGTCACACCCGCCACGCGCGACCGCGCGCTCGCGCAGACCTGGTTCGCGAGCTTCGAGGGTGCGGGGCTCGATGGCGTGATGGCGAAGCCTGACGACGCCGCCTATCAGCCCGGCAAGCGCGCGATGCTGAAGATCAAGCACACGCGCACCGCGGACTGCGTGGTCGCCGGCTTCCGCTGGTACAAGGGCGGCACGGGCACGCTGGTCGGCTCGCTGCTGCTCGGGCTCTACGATCAGGACGGCACGCTGCATCACGTGGGCGTCGCGTCATCGTTCAAGGCGAGCGAGCGCGAGGCCCTCGCCGAGAGGCTGCGGCCGTACACCGAGGGTGCTCGCGACGCGCATCCGTGGAAGGAGTGGGCGAATTTTCAGGAGGCGGAGACCGCGCAGCGGCTGCCCGGTGCGACCAGCCGGTGGAACCGCGGCAAGGATCTGTCGTGGGAGCCGGTGCGGCTCGAGCTGGTCGCCGAGGTCTCGTACGATCACATGCAGGGCACGCGGTTCCGCCACGCCACGCACCTCAAGCGCTGGCGCCCCGACAAGCCAGCGGCGGAGTGCCGCTACGATCAGCTCGAGGAATCCGCGCCGTTCTTGATCACGCAGATCTTCGCGCCCGGTGGCTAAGCTCCACCGGTCCACTCGGTCTTCCAGTCGTAGTCCGGATCGGGGGGCTCGGGAGGCGGGTGCTGCTCCGCGGGCACATTCTTCAAGTTGATCCGGACCCGGTACCAGGCGGTCGAGCGCCCCCGGTTGGTGTCGACCAGCACATCCGCGGGCAGAAGCTTCGCTGCGATCTCGGGATGGCGCTGCTTCCAGCGCTCGAGGCCGGCGAGCGCATCGGGCTTGGCCTTGGCCTGCGCGATCACGATCACGGGGAGCTTCGACGCGCGCTTCGGCGCGCCACGTGCGCGCGATGGTGCCACCCGCGGCACCTCGTCCTCACCCTTGGCGTAGTGCGGCGGCCACGGCGCATCCTTCTCGCCGGAGGCCTCCTGTCGGTTCGCGAGCTCGAGCAACGCTTCGATCGATCCAACCGCCGCATCGATCCCCGCATGGGCGTCACCGTTCACCGCGAACATCGCCGGCACCGTGCGCAGCGTGAACTCGCGCGGATCGGCCACGAGGAAGTCCGCCCACGACAGCGGCATCGAGACCCTCGCGTCGGGCATCGCTCGCACCGAGTACGCGCTCGCCGTGGTTCGATCGCGCGCGTTCTGGTTGTAGTCGATGAACACGCCGCTGCGCTCCTCCTTCCACCACTTCGCCGTCGCGATGCCCGGGGCACGGCGCTCGACCTCGCGCGCGAACGCGAGGGCCGCCCGGCGGACCTGGGTGAACGGCCAGCGCGGCTCGATCCGGGCCCACACGTGTGCGCCGCGCGAGCCGCTGGTCTTCGGCCAGCCGACCAGACCGTACTCGCCGAGCACCTCGTACGCGACGCGCGCGACCTCGACGATCTGCGGCCACTCCACACCCGGCACCGGATCGAGATCGATCCGGAGCTCGTCGGGCCGGTCCATGTCCTCCGCGCGGACCGCGTGCGGATTGAGATCGACGCAGCCGAGGTTCGTCACGTAGACGAGCTGGGCGCGGTTACGCACCGCGATCTCGTCCGCATGTCGCCCCGAGGGGAACGTGAACGTGGCGATGTCGACCCAGCCGGGTCGCTTGATCGGCGCGCGCTTCTGATAGAACGGCTCCTCCTCGATCCCGTTGACGAACCGCTTCAGGATCATCGGCCGCCGCGCCACACCGCGCAGCGCGCCCTCGGCGACATCGAGGTAGTACTGCACCAGCTCGCGCTTGGTGATCCCCGCCCTCGGGAAGTACAGCTTCTCGGGGTTCGACACGGTGACCTCGTGGCCGTCCAGCACGAGGATCTCCTGGGTCGACTTCGCCACGTGCCGATCCTTGCACGAGTCGGCCGGAGACCGCATGGTGTCGGACCGATGCCGGTGGCCGCGCGTCTCAAGCTGCTGCTCGCGCTCGCGTTGCCGATGGTGCTCGCGCGCGCGACGCAGTCGGTGATCACGTTCGCGGATGCACTGCAGGTCAAGCACCTCGGCGCGGGAGCGCTCGCTGCCACCGCCACCGGCGGGCTCAACGTCATCGGGTTCGTGGTCCTGCCGATGGGCACGGTGTTCATCGTCCAGAGCTTCGTCGCGCAGCTGGTCGGCCGCGGCGCTCGCGACGACGCACCTCGCTACGCCTGGTACGGCCTCGCGATCGCCGCGATCGCCGCGGTGATCTCCGCGCTGCTGATCCCGCTGGTCGAGCCCGCGCTGTCGCTCACCGGGTACTCGCCCGGGGTGCGGGCCGAGATGAGCCACTACATGGAGATCCGGATCCTGTCGGTCGGTGCGGCCGTCGGGATCGAGGCGCTCGGCAACTGGTACGGCGGGCTCGGCAACACCTGGATGCAGATGGTCGCGGGGCTGATCTCGATGGTGCTCGCCGTCGCGTTCAACTGGGTGCTGATCGATGGTCACCTCGGCGCGCCGGCCCTCGGTGTGGCAGGCGCCGCGTGGGCGAGCGTGATCGCCACCTGGGCCGGGTTCGGCTTCCTCGCGCTCGCGTTCGCACGCGGCTGGGGCGGCGCACCCCGACCGGCCGGCAACCGCGGGCTGTCGTTCGGCGAGCTCCGGCGCGTGATCAAGTTCGGGCTGCCGAACGGGTTCAACTGGTTCCTCGAGTTCGCCGCGTTCCAGCTGTTCGTCAACGGCGTGCTCGCGAGCCTCGGCGACGAGACCGTAGCCGCGCTCAACGTCGTGATCGCGGTCAACTCGATCTCGTTCATGCCCGCGTTCGGGCTCGCATCCGCCGGCGCGATCCTCGCCGGTCAGGCGATCGGCGGCGGCAATCGCGATGCGGTGTGGCCGCAGGTCAAGGTGACGCTCGCGTGCACCGCGGTCTGGATGGGGGTGACCGGCGCGCTGTACCTGATCGCGCCGGGCCGGGTGCTGTCGCTGTTCGAGGAGCCCGGAAAGTCGGGCGATCTGGTCGCGATCGGCACCGGCATGCTCGCGCTCAGCGCCGCATGGCAGGTGTTCGATGCCACGGCGATGACACTCTCCGAGACGCTACGCGCCGCCGGCGATACCCTGTGGATCGCCGTGGCGCGGGTCGTCCTCGCCTGGGCGGTGTTCATGCCGGCGGCCTACCTCGTCGTGACCCGGTGGAACGGCGGGCCGCTCGGCGCCATGCTGTGCCTCGCGGGCTACATGGGGCTGCTGGCGCTGATGTTCGCGCTCCGCTTCAAGAGCGGAGCGTGGCGCAGGATCGAGCTGATCGAGCCGAAGCTCGTCGGCTAGCCTACTGGCCGAACCGGCCGGTCAGGCCGAGCGACGCGACGAACGCGGTGACGTCGTACGAGCCCTTGTGGATCGGCATGTACATCGCGTCGCTCGCCGACCGCGTCCCCGGGATGACCAGCAGCGCGGCGAGGTGAACGTCGAGGTTCTTGTTGATCGAGTAGCTGCCGCCGGCGGTGAGATCGTGCCGGTTAATATCCGGGAGCTGCGCGGACAACGTCGTCGTCGGGATCGGCGTCGGATCGAAGATGTATCCGGCGCGAACCGAGGCCTTCGGGTTGATCCGATACTCGGCGCCGAGGCGCAGGGTCACCGTGTTGTCGTAGTCCTGCGGCCGGATCGTGTGGCTCCCGTCGGCGAGCTTGATGTCGGTCTCCTTGAACTTCTTCCAGTTGATCCAGACGGCGTTGAGCTCGACCTCGAGCTGCTCGGTCGGGCGATACGCGACGCCCCCCGAGAGCGACATCGGCAGCTTCAGCGTGGTCTCGATGTCCCCATCCGGCGGCAGCTGCGACCGGTACGGCGCGGCCATGTCGAAGTCGCCGGTGCCATTGAAGTCGAGGTTGACCTGGCTGCGGTACATGAGGCCGAGCGACAGCTGCTTCATCGCCTCGGGCTTGTACATGACGCCGAACCGGGCGCCGATGCCGAACGCCGTGCCGCCGAGCTTGGCGTGGCCCTGCTCGGAGCCGAAGTAGAGGTTCTGTTCGAGCTCGACGGTGGCCGGAACGAGATCCACGCCGGCACCGATCGACAGGCCCGGCACCTGCTTGTGGAGGTTCACGCCGACGGTCGGCGTGATGAAGTACGTGCGCAGGCTCTGCTTGGTGATGACGTCTGCTTGCGGCGAGCTATCGGGCCACGAGATCGCCAGTCCGAACGGCGCGTGGAAGCCGATGCCGACCGCGAACATGTCGTTGATCCGGTGGCTGATCATCGCCTGCGGCACGACCGCGGGCGACGTGTTGCTATCGGTCTTCGAGCCGCCGGGCTCGGTGTAGCTGGCCTGCGCGCTGATCAGCGAGGCGCCGATCGAGAACGCGGTGCCCTCGCCGACGGCGAGCCCACCGGGGTTGAACACGATCGACGACGGATCGGTATCGGTCGCGGTGGACGTGCCGGCACGGCCGGTGACCTTCGCGTCGTGCTCGTTGATGTAGAACGCGTTCGCCGAGGCGACGCCACCGAGGCCGGCGATCAGGAACAGGGTCTTGCTGAGGGTACGCATGATCAATTGCCGGCCTTGTTCAGGAGAAGAAACGTGATCGCATCGGTCTGCAGGCGCCCGGTGCCGAGCCGGCCGTCGAATCCGACGGTGGTGGTCCCCGGCGAGGGTGCGGGCTGCAGCAGCGACGCATGCTCGAACGTGTTGCCCGGGAAGCTGGCGCCGGCGTTGAGCGGGAGGTTCGCGTACTTGACGAACTTGCTCATCATCGGATTGGTCGTGATCGCCGCCGACGGCGGGATCGGCGAAGCGCCCGCGGGATCCGCCATCATCGGGGTCAGGCCGACCAGCGCGGCCTCGTTGTTGGTCGCGATATTCGGGACGACCTGATCACCGACGACCTCCTGGATCAGGATCCGCTTGGTCGCGAGCCGGCGCGCGAAGTTGGCGCCGTCTGCCGGATCGAGGACCCAGCGACCGATCGTCGCGAACGATGCGTAGCCGGGCTGTGCCTTCCACGCATCGGTGGTGCACAGACCCGTGTTCGGCGTGACCTTGGGATTCCACTTGTCACCGGTGAGCAGGCCGGATTCGATCAGGGCATCGACGAGCGGGCACTTGATCGCGTTGGTCGACGAGTTCTCGAGGATGTCCGCCCAGCCGACGCCGGGGACGTTGAGCACGGCGGACCGGAAGTCCGGTTTGGTCGCCACCGAGGTGGATCCCATGATGCCGCCGAGCGAGATGCCGATGTACGAGATGTTGGTGACGTCAACCTTGAGCGGACCGCACGCGGTGGTGCCGCAGCCCTTCAACGCGCCGACCAGGTCATGAATGTCGAGGACGCTCTGGCGGATGTTGTCGCGCGTGGCGGCGAGATCTGCCGACAAGAACGGCGCGTAGCACTGCTGATCGCGCGTCGGCACCGGGCGGCGGAGGCAGGCCGGATTCGCGAGGTCCGGGGTCGGGCACGACGCCGGCTGCGGGCCCGGGTCGAGGTGGAGGTCGCAGCCGATCGCGGCATCGGTGGAGATCCGGACCGCGCGGCTGTCGTGGTTCACGAAGTCGATCGCCACCGAGGCATAGCCTGCGGCCGCGAGCTGCGAGCCGATCGCGACCAGGGTGGTCTTCGAGCTGCCGAGACCGTGACCGAAGATGACCACGGGATATCCGTTCGCCGGCGGCGCGGACTTCGGGACCATGCCGAGCACACCGATGCCGCGGTCGCTCACCTTGGTTGGGTGAATCGGGTCATTGAACGGACCGGGGATCGGGCCACCGTCGTTGACGTTGGTCGAGCCCGTGTTGACCTTCGCCGGCTGATCGATCTGGAAGTTATTCGCGTTGAGCAGGCCACCGACGATGTCGCCGACCTTGTCGCACGGCAGGCCGCCGCCATCGGACGTACACGAACCGCTCGGGAGCCGCGACTGCAGGAACTGCTCGGCGGTGACACCGGTCGGCAGCACCGTCGCGGTGCCGAACAGCGGCGCCATGTCGGCCATCGCTGCGGCACTGCCGGCGACCGACGGATCGAGGACGTCGGTGACGGTCTGCGTGTTGAACGACCACGCGACCAGGACATTGCTGCGCGCGTGCATCTTCGCCGCGAGGAACGTGAGCGGTGCTGCGTGGGCCTTCCACAGCATGCCGATGCCGCGCAGCTGCGCGAGCTGGGCGGGGTTGGTCGGATCGAGCGGCGTCGTATCCGAGATCACGTTGCCCATGTCGTCGAGCGTCACCGGGTTCTTGTCCTGGCTGATCAGGCTCCAGGTGAACGAAGCGCCGAACTCGGCCCCGGCGGCGGTCTTCGCGCCCTTCAGCACGGCGGCGACATACGTCGACTTCTGGTCGAGCGGGATCAGCGGCACCGCGACGACGGAGCTCACCATCTTCGGATCGGTGCAGGCCTTGATGTTGGTTTGATCGGCGTAGCGCACCGTGGTGCTCTTGATCAGGCGCAGCGGGATCGCGGTGGAGCTCGCGGGATCGACCGCCATGCCGCCCGAGGCGACCTTGTAGAGGACCACGTGATCGACCAGCGACGCCTCGTCCACGGCCTCGGAGAACGTCACCTGCATCGGCAGCTCGAACGTGCCGAAGCCGTCGAGCGCGTTCAGAATCTTGGTGCGGACGAACGCGCTGGATGCGCTCTCGTTGCACTGCTCGGGGAGCGCGACCTTTCCGGTCGCGGGATCGAGCGCGAGGTTGTTCGGGAACGGCAGCACGCTGCGCGCCGGATCGAACTCCACCATCGGCGAGGCGGCCGGCGTCTCGCCGACTCCTTCGCCTGGATCGACCTTGATGTCAGGGCAGCCAGCGGCGCCCAGCAAGAGGCCCGGTACGAGCAGGGCCAGCAGTTTCTTATGCATACGGTATCTCCGGTAGTCGAGGTCAGCGAGCGAGGTGGCGAAGTATAGACACACGGGATCCACTCAGGCGAGAAGCACTCGCCGGGAAGACGCCCGGCACAACGTACCTCACGCATGCGCGGTATGGCGCCACACACCGATTTCGCGTACGTGCTGTGGCGTGTGTCGCACCGCACGCCCGGAGATCAACTCGCCGCTGGCTGCTCGTGCTCGTCGGCGAGTTGGGCGGCCGCCGCGCTGCGATGCTTCCGGAAGTCGGCGAGCACGTCGTTGACCTCGGCCCCGAACAACAGGGCGATGTTCGAGAGCCAGAGCCAGGTCAGAAACGCGATGGCTCCGCCGAGCGTGCCGTACGTGGCGTCGTAGCTGCTGAAGTTCGCGAGGTAGAAGCCGAAGACGTAGGAGATCCCGAGCCACAAGATCACTCCGACGAACGCTCCCGGTGTGAACACGCGAAACGGTGCGTCGGTGTTCGGCAAGGTCTTGTACAGCAGCGCCCACACGAACATCACCAGCACGCCGGCGCCGACCCACCGCCCGATCTCCCAGCCGGTATCGAAGGCATCGCCGAGCCCGAACCGGTCCGTCAGGTAGTGACCGACCGTCGGGCCGACGACCAGCAGGCCGAGCGCAACGACCATGAGGATCGCGACGCCGAACGTGAGCCCGATCGCCAGCAACTGGCGACGCAGGAACCCGCGCGTCTCCTCTTTGCCCAGCATCCGGTTGAGGGCGCCGCCGAGGGCCGCGGCACCCCGCGACGCCCCCCACAGCGCGATCAGCAGGCCGCCCACCGCGAACCCCGCGTCCGCGTTGTCGATCAGCGCCGTGACCTGCTTCGAGATGAACATCCGGATCGAATCGGGCATGGCCTGAGTCGCCATCAGGACACCCTGGTGCACGGTCATCGGATCGATGACGAGCAGCGCGATGGTCACCACGAACAGCAGCATCGGAAACAGCGCGAGCACCGCGTAGTACGCCATCATGGCGCCGGCGTCGTCGATGTTGTCCTCGTAGACCGCGGTGCCCAGCTGCTTGAGGAAGCGTACTGGGCCCCACCCTGTGCGCGGTTGGTCTACTGTGCGCGTGCGCTCGCCGATCAGCCCGCCTGCCGGCGGCTTGGGTAGGGATTCCGTGGCCATCGCCGGCAGCCTGAGCAGCCGCCGTGCCACCCGCGAAGTGCGCCCAGCAGGACTCGAACCTGCGGCTCCCGGTTTAGAAAACCGGTGTTCTGATCCTACTGAACTATGGGCGCCGGGCATGCACTCTGCCGTACGTCAGGCTTCGCCTCAAGTCTGGTCGAACAGACCTGGCTGAATGCCAGACGCTTCCACCGGGAGTTCCAGGAAATCCTTGGCCCAGTTGAGACGGCGCTTCTAAAAGTTCCCGGGAGGCGCGATTCGTAGGCAGACAGCCGTCGAGAACCGGCGCGGATCGACGTAGTAACAGCGATCCGTGTCCGGGCAGTAGATGCAGAGGAGGTCGACCGATCGCTTGTCGACCGAGGATGCCCAGATCCTCCTTGTTCTTGGTGTGGTGCAGACGCATCCCAGGTCCTATCGGCCGGGGCCGTGTTAGGTTACGGCCGATCATGCGAGCCACCATTGCGATCCTCCTCGCCGCGGGAACCATGCTCAGCGCCTGCGGAAAGGGCGAGAACGCCGGGGCCGCCGAGGCCCGCAAGGCCGCCGACGCCGAGCAGAAGGCCAAGGAGGCGGCGGGCGCGCCGGCCAAGAAGATCTCACCGCCGGTTCCCGGCGAGGCGCATATCCCGTGCGAGCAGTTGCTCGACCTCGCGGCCTACCAGACCGCGCTGGGCGACACCGAACCGATGTCCGTGAAGGACGCTGGCAAGAGTGAGCCCGAGGCGGCGGCATCGTGCTCGCTGGTCAAGGGCGGCAAGAAGATGACCGACGCCGAGCAGCAGGCGCTGCTGAAGAAGCAGGGTCGGCTCGGCGTGATCCCCGGCGACGAGATCTGCAACATCACCGCGTTCTGCTGGACGATCGAGGACCCGGATCGGTTCCGCAAGAAGTGCGCAGCACGCAAGGAGTTGGACGACGACTCGATGGGCAGCTACGCGTGCAAGCAGACCGTGATGGTCGGCGCGTTCGACGTCTACGTGTATCGGTGGTTCGATGCCGACACCAAGTGCATCCTCCAGGTGAAGGGCGGCGCGAGCCAGATGGACGCCGAGATCACGCGCAAGTGCGCGATGACGGCGCGCGATACGATCGGTCCGGCGCAGATCGCGGTCAGCAAGGGCGGCGCAGCCCCGACCGCACCCTCGGGCAGCGCGGCCGGTTCGAACTAGCCGATTCGCTAGCTCTTCGTGATCGTGAAGCCGGTGAGGCAACGGAACTGCTTGCCCTTGTACTCGGTGACCACGTACTCGACAGCGACCTGATACTCCGCGCGGAACGCCGCGAACAGCAGCTGGACGCTGGTGTCGGACAGCTCGCGCCCCTTGCACTGCAGGCCGCCCCACCGGTAGTTGGTCGTGGCCTTGTCGGCATCGAGCCACACCGCGCCGTGAAACAGCTTGTAGCTCGAATCCCCGGGCTCGAGGATCATCAGCTGCGCCACGCCGGTCGGAGAACCGGTATCGGCAGCGGCGAGTCGCGGAGCGAGGCTGGTGGTCGCGATCACGAAGGCGGTCACGAGCGAGGGTAGGCGTCGCATACCCCCGTATCGTATCAGTCCCGCGGGATCATGCGCGCCGCCGGCGCGGGCGCAGCGCGACGAACGCGCCGAACACGAGCGCGCCGAGCGCACCGGGGACCCAGCCGTGGTCGCTGTGATCGACGCTGCAGCAGCCGCCGCCGGTGTCCTTGAAGAAGCACACGCCCTTGCCGGGCGACGACTCGACGCACTCGAGGCCGGAGTCGAGCGGGCAGCTGTCGGCGGTGCCCGGGATGCAGTTCTGCGTGCAGATCTTCTGGTCGGCCGTGCCCTGGCACAGGTTGCTCCTGCAGAACTGCGCGTAGGTGCAGTCCGCGCCGATCTCGCCGACCGGCTGGTCCCAGAAGCAGCGACCATTCTCGCACTTCTGACCCGTCGCGCAGGTGTCCGCGCTCGCGCACGGTCCGCCCTTGTTCACGGTGACTGTCGGGGACACGCCGACCACGCCGAGGTCGTCGTACGACTTGATGACGATGTCGTAGGTGCTGATCGGCAGATCGCCGGGGACGGCGAACTGATAGGAGGACGGGTTCGGCTGGCCCTGCGCGGCGAACGCGGCGCCCGGCTTGGTGGCCCACTTCCAGCCATTGAGATAGAGCTCGGCGCGCTCGACGCCGCGCTTGGATCCGGAGAGCGCCGTGACCGTGGCGCCGAGGGCGGCACCCGCCGCGGGGAACGTGACCATCGCGCTGGGTGCGGGGATCGTCGACGTGCCGGGACCGAATACGTCGAGCAGCTTGCCGTGCGAGTTCTGGTTCATGCCGCAGTTGCAGGCATTCGCCGGATCGCCATTCGTGCCGCAGATCGCGTCGGCACCGACCCTGGCGATCTTGTTGCGATAGAACTTCTGGCCGCCACAATCGGCGCGATACGTCATCGGATCGTTGCACGCCGAGCGCCCGTCCTCGACGAACTCGAACTCGTGATCGAGGCCGAAGTTGTGAGCGGTCTCCTGCGCGAGGATCCAGCACAGGCCGTGGATGCGGCTGCCACCGGCCTCGGTCGCGAACACATCGATCGACGAGGTGAAGGCAAACGCGACGCCCTTGGGGTTCGCCGCGCACCCCGGAGAGACGCTCGCGATGCCTCCGACCCTGCTGGGCAGGCCCAGGTCGGTCGGGGATCCGCCGACCATGATCTCCTCGTAGATCGAGCCCGCGGCAGGGCGCACGTCGACGACGCGCACGTTGAACGGCGAGTAGACCTCCTGGACGCACTGGACGACCTGCGCCCACTCACCCGTTTGAAAGCCCGTGTACTCGGGCAGGGTCTTCTGCTGGGTTACGACCACCGAAGTGTCCGTCGCCGCGTCATCCATGCCCGGGCGCACGGTGCAGCCGCCGACACAGCGATTGAGGAAGATCGTCTGACCGCCTAGCGCGCCCGCCGGCAGCTGGGGCAGCGGACGGTCCAGCATGTGGGTCATCAACTTCACCTGGCCATCGGCCGAGGCGATCGACGTGGTGGCGACGAAGGAAGCAGCCGCGACCACGAGCGTGAGCCAGCGATTCATTAGCCCGGGATTACTACAGGATCCGCGCGGCCGTCAGCAGGATTCGTCACGTTCGCGGCGTGCGACGCCTCCCTACGAGGCCGATGACCAGCGCGGCGAACGCCGCATGCGACCACGGTCCGTCGGCGGATCCGCCGGTGTCGCAGCAACCACCGCCGCCAGTGGACACGCAGAGCCCGTTTCCGGGCGACGACTCCGCGCACGTGAAGTCGGTGGGACAAGAGTCACTATCGGGGGTGCACGCCTGCGAGCACAGCTTGCCCACCGAGGTGTCGACGCAAAGATTGCTCTTGCAGAACTGGGCGTACTTGCAGTCGTCGCCGAGCTCGCCCTTCGGTGAGTCCCACAAGCACCGACCGTCCTCGCATCTCTGAAACTCGGCGCACACCGACGCATCGGTGCACGGCGCGCCGTTGGTCAACGTGATCGTCGGGGAGTCGGTGGACGCGCCGAGGTCATCGCTCGCGCGCACGACGACGTCGACGATGCTCTTCGGCAGGTTCGCGGGCACGTTGATCGAGTAGTCCGAGGGATCGGGCTGCCCGAAGGTGCCCGGCGTGATGCCCGCGACCGTCGCCCACACCGCGCCGTTGATCACGAGCTGGACCTTCGCCACCCCGCGCTGCGATCCGGCGCGCGCACCCACCACCGGGCCGAGCACCGTGGCGGTCGGCTGCGGGAACGTGATCGCCGACGTCGGCGGCGGGGTGATCACCGTCCCAGGACCGAACACCGCGAGCAGCCGCTGGTGCGAGTTCTGGTTCGCCGAGCACTTGCATGCCCGCCCCGCGAACTCGCCGCACTGCGCACCCTTGTCGCGAAAGAACCGCTGGCCGCCGCAATCGGTCCGATAGGTCATCGGATCGGTGCACGTCGATCGTCCGTCGAAGAACATGAACTCGTGATCGAGACCGAACGCGTGCGCGCTCTCCTGCGAGACCGTCCAGCACACGTTCGAGAGGTGCCCTGCCGCGGGGTGTGCGTTGGCGAACGAGAACGAGATCACGTTGTCCTGCGGCGAGCAGTCACCCGCGAGCGGCGCGATGCCCAGGATGTCGCCGGGCAGGCCAACCTGCGCGGGGAGCCCCGCGACAATCGAGAGGTGATACGTCGATCCGTCCGTCGGGCGCACGTCGGTGATCGTGACATCGTACGGCGAGTAGACCTCGCGCACGCAGGTCACGAGCGCGTTCCACTCCGCATCGGCGGCCGCGCCGGTCAGGCCCGCGCCGTTCTTGAACTCCTGGATCGTGAACGGGCCGGGTCCCTGCGGGATCGTCGAGCGCGTCATCGTCGCGTCGTTGGACGCGCTCTTCACCAGGTTGCAATTGCCCTTGCAGCGCTCGAGCACGATCGTGTGCGCGATGCCGCGGGCCGGAGCCGCCGCCGGTGGGACCTCCACGGTGACGCGTCGATCCGGGGCCGCCCTCGCCCGCCCTGCGATCCCGATCAGCAGCGCGACGAACGCCAGGCGCGAGAACGACATCCACGCTCAGGATAGAACGAAAAACCCCGCGCGTCGGCCATCAATGCAGGTCGATGGTGGGCAGGTCGATGGTAGTCCCGGCCACAGGCCGGTGGCCCACGACCCGGGGGGACAGGTTCATGAACCCCTGTGACCACTGCACACCTACCTCGACGTCCAGCTGCTCCGGCCCGTCGGGGAACTTGACCCGCCCGACCGCCTGCTCGACGCACCAGCGCAGCGAGGGGGACTCCTCACCGGTTGCGACCGAGGAGTGCGCCATCCCATCGGGGCCGACGGTGAGCCGCACCATGAGGTTGGCGTCGACATGCGGGTTGCCATCCTTGTCGCGGCGCTCGCCCCACTCGTCGAAGCAGCCATCGAGATCGCGCTCCGCCTCGGTGATCGCGTTGGTCACCCGGAATGCCTGCGACGGCGGCTGCTTGGGGCCCGCGGGCTTGACGTACTTCTTCTGCAGCTTGTCGACCTCGTCGATCAGGTTCGCGATCCGGGTGTCCTTGTCGGCGAGCTCGTGGCGCAGCTGATCGACATCGGCCGGCGGCTTGGACAGCTTCTCGATCAGGATCGTGCGCTCGCGGTTGAGCCGGGAGATCTCGTCCTTGAGCTCGTTGATCGTCTGGATCAGCTGACCGGTCGTGCCGGAGTCGGTCTCGGGCGGCTTCGCCGGCGGGTCCTTGCGCGTGTACATCACCGCCGCGGCAGCCACACCGAGCAGCAGGACCGCGCTCGCCGAGAGCAGCGCCCCGCGCGGCGTCAGCCTCGGCGCCGGTGGGATCAATTCGCTCATCAGCTGCGACATCATCGGGAATCGCTTGCTGCGATCGCGCGCCAGGCCCCGCGACACCGCGCGCCCGATCGAGGCCGGCACCTTGGTGCCCTCGGGCGGCGGCAACGCGGCGGCGTTGGTCTCGAGCATCGCGACGCTGGTGTTGCCCGGCAGCGGATGCGCGCCGTACAGCGCCTCGTAGAGCGCGACGCAGAAGCTGAACTGATCGGAGCGCGCGTCGATATCCGGGCCGGTCAGCTGCTCGGGCGGCATGTAGCGCGGCGTGCCGAGCACGGTGCCGGTCGCCGTCAGCGCGGAGTTGAGCGCGGTGGGCATCTGGGGCGTGGCGCCGCGCGCGGACTCCTCGTCGATCGCGATCAGCGAGCGCGCGAGGCCGAAGTCGGTGACGCGGACCCGGCCATCGCCGCCGACCAGCACGTTGTCGGGTTTGAAGTCACGATGCAGGAGGCCGACGCCATGGGCGGCGACCAGGCCCTTGGCCGCCTGCAGGAACACCTCGATGATCTCGCGCCAGGTGCGCGGATAGCTCCTCAGCCAGGCGGTGAGGGTGTCGCCTTCCACGAACTCCATCGCGATGTAGAGGTCGCCGTCATCGGTGCTGCCGACGTCGTAGACGCCCACCACGTTGGGGTGGGACAGCTGCGCGATTGCCTGGGCCTCGCGCCGGAGCCGCTTCTGGGCGTCCTTGGTGGCGAGCTGGAGCCCCGAGCGGAGGAGCTTCAGGGCGACCTTGCGGTCGAGCTGGGGGTCGTAGGCCGCGAACACCACTCCCATGCCGCCGGTGCCCAGGGTCTGGAGCACCAGATAGCGCCCGACCCGATCGCCGATCGACAGGTTGCGCTTGGGTAGGTGGGTGAGCTGCGACGGTGAGAGCTTCTCGTGCTTGACGGTCACGACGTTGGAGTCGAGCGCGGCATCCTGGGCCATCGCCGCCACCAGGTCCCGGCAATCCCGGCAGCCTGCGAGGTGGCCCTCGACCTTGGTCAGCGCCGTCTTTGCGAGCGATCCCGAGACGAACTCGCTGACCGCGTTATCGTCGAGGCACTCCACAGGGACACTCGAGGGTAGCAAACTCCACGGGGGACACTCGATCCAGTCCGCGCTTGCATTGGTGGCCCGGGCAAGGTAGCAATCCCGCGCATTTACCGGAGAACGTCCACGTGTTTACCGACCTGTCCAAAGTCCGCAATATCGGCATCTCGGCCCACATCGACAGCGGCAAGACCACGCTGACCGAGCGCATCCTCTATTACACCGCACGGATCCACGCGATCCACGAGGTCAAGGGTAAGGACGGCGTCGGCGCGAAGATGGATTCGATGGAGCTCGAGCGCGAGCGCGGCATCACCATCCAGTCCGCCGCGACGTTCTGCCAGTGGCCGCCCGACCCGAAGTCGAATGCCGTCATGCCGGTCCCCAACTCGCCGCACAAGGTCCAGCACCACATCAATATCATCGACACCCCGGGACACGTCGACTTCACGGTCGAGGTCGAGCGCTCGCTGCGCGTCCTCGACGGCGCCATCATGGTGCTGTGCGGCGTCGCCGGCGTGCAGTCGCAGTCGTACACGGTCGATCGCCAGATGCGCCGGTACAAGGTCCCGCGCATCGCGTTCGTCAACAAGCTCGACCGCACCGGCGCGAACCCGTTTCGCGTTCGCGATCAGCTCCGCGACAAGCTGAAGCTTCACCCGGTCATGATCCAGTGTCCGATCGGCCTCGAGGACAAGCTCGAGGGCGTGGTCGACCTGATCGAGATGGTCGCGTTCACGTTCCACGGCGAGAATGGCGAGCAGATCGAGCGCGGCCCGATCCCGGAAGGCCTGCATCCGCTCGCGTCGCACGGCCACGGCGGCACCCTCAAGGAGCTGTGCGACAAGATGCGCGAGGAGATGCTCGACCAGCTCTCCATGGTCAACGACGAGCTCACCGAGGCGATGCTGGAGGACAAGGTCACGCCGGAGCTCCTCCGCAAGTGCCTGCGCGACTCGACGATCGCACTCAAGTGCACGCCGGTCATGTGCGGCTCGGCGCTCGGCAACAAGGCCGTCCAGATCTTGCTCGATGGCGTCTGCTCGTTCCTGCCCGAGCCGCGCGAGGTCGAGAACATCGCCCTCGATCTCGACAAGGAAGAGACCCCGCTCGTCCTGCCATGCGATCCGAAGCAGCCGCTCGTCATGCTCGCGTTCAAGCTCGAGGATGGTCGCTACGGCCAGCTGACGTACATCCGCCTGTACTCGGGCACCGTGCACAAGGACGACTTCATCGTCAACTCGCGCAACGGCAAGAAGGTCAAGGTCGGCCGCCTCGTACGCATGCACTCGGACGACAAGGAAGACATCAACGAGGCGAGCGCGGGCGACATCTGCGCGCTGTTCGGCGTCGACTGCAACTCCGGCGACACGTTCACCGACGGCAAGGTGAACTACGCGATGACGTCGATGTTCGTCGCGAAGCCGGTCATCTCGGTCGCGATCAAGCCGAAAGATGCCGGCGCGGAGATCCAGATGAGCAAGGCGCTCAACCGGTTCACCAAGGAAGATCCTACCTTCCAGTGCTACGTCGATCCCGAGTCGAACGAGACGATCATCGCCGGCATGGGCGAGCTCCACCTCGATGTCTACATCGAGCGCATGAAGCGCGAATACAAGGCCGAGGTCATCACCTCGCCACCGCAGGTCGCGTACCGCGAGACGATCGGCGCCAAGGTCGAGTTCAACTACGTGCACAAGAAGCAGACCGGTGGCTCCGGCCAGTACGGCAAGGTGGTCGGTTACGCCGAGCCGTTCGACGGTGACTTCGAGTTCGAGGACGAGATCAAGGGCGGCTCGATCCCGCGCGAGTTCATCCCCTCGTGCGAGAAGGGCTTCAAGTCGATGATCTTCAAGAGCCCGCGCCTCGGCGTGCCGGTCGTCGGTCTGCGCATCGCGCTGACGGATGGCGCGGCCCATGCCGTTGACTCGAGCGATAACGCGTTCCAGGAAGCCGCTCGCGGTGCGTTCCGCGAGTTCTTCCCGCGCGCCAAGCCGAAGATCCTCGAGCCGATCATGAAGGTCTCGCTCGAAGGTCCCGCGGAGTTCTCCGGCAACATGCTGTCGCTGCTCATGCAGCGCCGTGGCATCGTTCAGGGTTCGACCGAGGAAGACGGCAACGCGCGCGTCGACGCCGAGGTGCCGCTCGCCGACATGTTCTCGTTCTCCACCCCGCTTCGCTCGGCGACGCAGGGCAAGTGCGAGTTCACGATGGAGTTCTCGCGCTACGCCGAGGTTCCGTCGAACATCGGTGAGGAGCTGATCGCCAAGGCCAAGAAGGCCAAGGAAGACGCCGCGAAGAAGTAGCGGCTCAGCCGGCGTGGAGCGGAAGCTCCACCCGGAACGTGGTGCCCTCGGGCGTCGACGTCGCAGACAGCTGGCCCTTGTGGGCGCGCACTACCTCGTGGGCGATGTAGAGACCGAGGCCCAGCCCTGCGCGATGGGAGGCGGCACTGCCCTCGCCGCGACGATACGGCTCGAACAGCTGGGCGAGCCGGTCGGCGGGGATCGGGCCCTCGCGCAGCGCGTTGGTCACGGTGAGCACGGCGGTCTCGCCCTCGGCCCCGATCGCGACCCGGATCGGCGCACCCACCGCCCCGTACTGCGCCGCGTTGCCCACGAGGTTCGAGATCACCTGCGCCAGCCGGTCCGGATCCCACACGCCGTGGATGGGCTCGGCGGTGAGCTCGAAGTTCGCCGCCGGGTACGACGCCATCAGCTCGTCGATCACGCTCTGCGCCAGCGTTCCCAGCACGACCTGGCCGAGCGCCAGCGGGATGCCGCCGCCGAGCCGCGCCCGGGTGACATCGAGCAGCTGGTTGACGATGCTGGTCATCCGCCGGCTGCTCGACTGTACGCGTACGACCACCGACTGGATCCGCGGCAGGTCCCTCGCGTGCTCGAGGATCAGATCGGCACCGGTGACGATTGCGTTGAGTGGGTTTCGCAGGTCGTGGCCGACGATCCCGAGCATCTGCTCCTGGAACGCAGCCACGCGCTCGCGCTCCATGGTCATCGTGTACTCTGCGGTGACGTCCTCGATCGAGGTCACGGTACCGGCGAGCTCGTCGACCTGACTCCCGGTCACGGTCGTCAGCGACAGCACGCGCGCGCTGCCGCTCGCTGGCTGGAACCGCAGCTGACGGCGCTCGGAAGCGTCGATACCGCGGCCGCTCGTCCATGCCTCCTGCGTGATCGGTTGGCCATCGAGCGTGGACCACGTGCCGAGAGCGAACACCGCATCGACGGTCGGGGCCCGTTCGATTCCGGTGATCAGCCGCGCGGCTGCCGGATTGACGAGCTTGATCCGGCGGTCGAGCTCGGCCACCACGATCCCGATCGGTGCGTGCTCGAGTACCGCGGTGACCTGGGCACGCGCGACGCGTTCGGCTTCGAACCTGAGCGCGCTCTGCACCGCGAGGCTCGTGTACTCGATGCAGGTCTCGATCGCTCCGATATCGTCTGCGTGGAACGGCTGCGATCCGCCATCGCGGGTGAGTGTCACCACGCCCTGCACCGGATTGCGGCCCGGAAACGGCAGGATCGAGAGCCCGCGCAAGCCGAATCGTCGGATGTACGGATGATAGATCGGCGACAGCCGGGCGAGCGCGTCCTCCGAGCTCGCGAAGTCGATCGTCATCGGATCGGCGAGCATCGCGATCTGCGCCAGACCGGTGCCCTGTGGGTCCGAGCGGTGCATCGAGAACGCGAGCGGCGGCAGCTCGCCGGGCAGCAGCAGGATCGCGCAGCCATCCGCGAGCATCCCGCGCAGCGTACTCACCAGCTCCTGGATGATCTTTGAAACGTCCGGCCCTGCCGCGAACAGCGCGCGCCCGAGTCGGTTGATCATGGCGAGCCGGCTGCGCTCGCGGTTGGCGGTCTCGCGGAGCTCCTTGCTGCGCAACACCGAGAGCACACGCGCACGCAGCTCCTCGGGAGCGAACGGCTTGGGGACGTAGTCGTTGGCGCCGAGCGACAGTCCCCTCACGATGTCATCGGTATCGATCCGGGAGGCCGTGAACAGGATGATCGAGAGGTCGGAGATCGTGTCGTGCGTGCGCACGTAGCGGCAGACCTCGTCGCCCGACATGCCGGGCATCACCCAGTCGAGCAGCACCACGTCCGGAAGGTCAGCCCCCGCGCCGAGCCGCTCGACGAGCTCGGAGCCATCGCCGAACTGCTCGAACGCGTAGTCGCCGCCGAGCGCCTTCAGCGCGAGCGCACGCTCGAGCGGGCTGTCGTCGACAACCCACACGATCGGTTTGCGTGGGGCAGGATCAAGCACGCCGAGCGATCTCCGATGCTACGTCATCGAGGGCCACCGAAGCGGCCCCGAGCCCGGCTTCGTGCACCGCGCGCGGCATGCCGTAGACCACACAGGTCTCGGGCGCTTCGGTGATCAGCGATCCGCCGGCGGCCGCGATCGCACGCGAACCCTCCAGGCCGTCGTCGCCCATGCCGGTGAGCACGATCCCGAGAGCGCGCGCTCCCACCACGCTTGCACCGCTGAGGAACAGCTCGTCGACCGAAGGTGCGAACGGACGGAACGGCAACGACGACACCTCCGCGTACAGCGAGCCACTCTGTCGTGCCACCCGCAGGTGAGCCCCGCCGCGGGCAAGCATCACCTGTCCGCTGACCAGCTCGAGGCCATCGCTCGCCTCGATGACACGAAGCTTCGAGATCCGATCGAGGCGACTGGCGAGCGCCTCGGTGTAGCCCGGCGGGATATGCAGCACGATCGCGATCGGGGCGATGATCTCCGCGGGCAGCGCAGCGACCAGGCGGGTCAACGCCTGGGGCCCGCCGGTCGACGTCCCGATCATCACCAGCTCGGCACGCCCTGCCGGGATCGGAAGGCTCCGTGGCCGCGGCATCAGCGTGAACGGCGGCCCCACCGAGCCCACGACCTTCGCCACCAGCTCGGTCCCGATCGCGTGAAGCCGGTCGTTGGCCAGCGCGGTCGGCTTGGTGACGAGCTCGACCGCTCCGAGCATCAAGGCCTCGGCGCCGAGGTCCGAATCGACGCCGGAGATGCTGACCACGATCACGCGCGGCCGTGGACGAGCGGCCAGCACGCGGAGCACGCCGAGCCCATCGAGCTCGGGCATCGTCAGATCGAGCGTGACGACGTCGGGGTCGAGCGCGGTGATCTTCTCCAGTGCGTCGTTGCCGTCACGCGCGGTGCCGATCACGTCGACCTCGCCGCTGGCGCGCAACAGCCGTGACAGCACGGTTCGTGCGAAGGCGGAGTCGTCGACGATCAGGACACGAGGGCGGCGGCTCATGGTGCGCCTCGATAGAAGAACGCGCCCCCTCGCTCCTCGCAGACCAGGCTGGTGCCGAACCGCAGCAGCGACTCTGACACGCCGACGAGCAGCACACCGGTGGTCGCGAGCTGGCCGCGGAGGAGCTCCACGGTCTTGACGACCTGCGTGTCGCGAAAATAGATCAGCACGTTGCGGCAGAGGATCGCATCAAACCGCCCCAGCTCGCGAACGCGAGCGTGATCGAACAGGTTGACGTTCAAGAATCGGATAGCCGTCCGGATGCGATCCGTCGCGACGATGCCACGCGGGCCCTGCTCGAGATAGCGCGAAGCCAGCTCGGCCGGATGACCGTCCCTTAGCGCACGGCGACCGAACACACCGGCGCGGGCCTTGGCGATCACGGCGGCGCTGACATCGCTCGCGACGATCTCGACCTGATCGAGGATCCCGCACTG
>JAYUVX010000023.1:0-2505 GCA_043753855.1 Myxococcales bacterium
AACGAGCCCGAGCAGTAGACATTCGCGACGAATCGCCTGGAACTGACGAACGACCTGCTCGCGATCATTCGCGAGCGCTTGTCCGCGCACCATCAGCACTCCCAGGCCGCGCTCGCGCGCTACGGCGTGTAGTAACGAGCGTCGACCCTGGCCGACCCGACCGGACACGATCACGACCGAGGGCGATTCGAAGGCGGCGCGAACCCGAGTGACCTCGCGCGCACCGACGACCAGCTCGGCAACCGCTGGTCCGACGCCCGGAAGCGCCTCCACGAAGCTGGACATGCTGTCGTCGACCGCCGCAACGCCATGTAGAAGAGCGATCGCGCGACGAGCCATGCGCCAGGTCTGGCGATGATCGGGGGTCTCGGCGACCCTGTCAGTCCGCTCGAGCAGACCGAGACGACGCAACGTTCCGTCGGGCGACAGCTCGCGCCACGCGTCCGGTGAGTAGCTGTCGCCATAGACGACGCGGCGGATCACGTCGGTCGTCGGGTCGGACACCTCCTCGGTTGCGAGCAAGCGCATCATCTTCCGCGTGGCAGGGCACAGCTCGTGCGCGAGCAGCGTCCACAGGATCAGGTCTTCGGAGGCGGACAGGCCCAGACGTTCGCGCAGCAGCACAGCAGGCACGTCCGCTGCACCGCGCGTCGCATCCTCGCGCGCCGACACGCGCGCTTCGGCCGCGCGGATGTGCGCCGGAACCTTGAGCACCGCGTGCTCGTCGACCGCCCCCTTGTTGGCCTGTTCGATCGCGCTGCGTACCCGCGCCCTCACGGCGGTCAGCCGCTCTCGGATATGAGCATCCCTGTCGGGAAACGCCTCGACCGGCGCTGGACCCCACGATTTTGGCCGAGTGGCGATCGACTCCGAGGCATCGGACGGGTCCGCGAGCGAGGTAACCAGCGCGATGGGAGGGCTCATGTGCCGGGTCTCGGCCGGCCGTGTGCGCGGTTGCGCGAGAGTTTTCGATTTTTGGTACCAGCACTCGAAGTGGTCCGACCAGCCTCAGCTCGACCACGCACGTAGCCAGGTTGCAGCACGGCTGGCACCGGAATCTTGGCTCGGGGAGCATTGGCCCGGCGAGCGTCAGCGCGGCGGCCCACGATTCGCCATCCCTCGGCTCGGCGTTCGTGTCGTGAGCCACGCACCCGATTCGAGCATCGGTGCCCCCGGCATCAACCCGGAACGGTGAACACGCTGACCTCGCCACCGCGCCGCCAGCCCTCGCTCGTGAGCCACAGTCGCGGGCGTGCGAGCGGCACGCGTTCGAAGCCGTCGTCGCGCACGAACTGCCGCGCCCCATCGAGCTCCTTCCAGCCGAGGAACTCCGCGCCGCTCGAGTACGGGTCGACCTCTTCCATGATCTCGTGGTGCGCCGGGCGGTGATGGAGCCAGTTGGTGAGCACGTACTGGAGCGCGTTGCGCATCTGGGTGGGCTTCGCGATCGCGTTCGCATGGTAGCGGTCCGCGAACACGGGCCCTCTCCGGCCGAGCTTCGCGTTCAGTGACTTCGCGACCGAGATCGAGAACGCCCGCACGCCGTTCGCGAGCTCGGCCTGCGATTCCGCCTCGACGATGAGGTGGATGTGGTTGCTCTGGATGCTGAAGTGCACGAGCCGGAACCCGCTGCGCGCGAGCACGACGCGGGCACCGATGCGCACGGCCTGGTACGCGTCCATCCGGCGGAGATTTCTGGCCACCGGCAACGTCCGCAGCGTCACGTGAAGGGCGCGACCCTTCACGAACGGCTCTCGCTTCACGTGCGCGGCTGGCGGCTTCACGCCCTTCGGCCATCGCTTCTTCGGCCGGCCCGCACCGGGCGCCCGCGTACCCGGTGCGCGGACCTCCAGTTCCAGTTGCCGGTTCCGCCTCGTTATCACATCTCGCATAGTGTTCGCTAATACGGCGGATGTCTACAGGTAAATGCAGTTCAGGTCCTAGCCGGGTACATCTGAAAGGGGTACAGGGGTCGGGTCTGGAACGCCGCCTGATCCCCACGCCGCGCGTAAGCTCGCGATTTGTGAAGCCTGGAGGATTTCGAAGCACGGCCGCAGCCGCGCGCTCAGATGCAGTGGCCGAAGCAGACGGCACGGATCTAGCTCCGTCTCGAACCACCGGACGATGCGGTCGACCGTGACCGTGGCGTTGAAACGAGCGCACGCCACGCGACGCTGCGCGATCCATCCGGCCGGTCACCCGTGCGAGCGCCTGTGGGGTGCAGCCCCGCATCACTTTCGGATCCGCTCGCGACCGCGCCACAAGGGCGGTTGCCTTGGAAACGGTTGGCGAGCCGAGGTGAAGGCGAAGATGTGACGAGTCGTTAGCGCGCGCCGCATCGCTGCTTACCTGGCGGCGACGACGCGCTCCGCGGCGGCAGAGGCGCCTGCAAGCTCCCGCAACGTGGGGCAATCTGCGTCACGTCACACTTTTGCGGCCGCAAGGCGGGTTCCCGTGGACCCGGCCCCGCGGTCCGTGCTTTCTTCGGCCCATGAAAGCACTCGG
>JAYUVX010000024.1:0-7721 GCA_043753855.1 Myxococcales bacterium
GCGCTCGCCGGTGCGACCAGCGCCTGGATCTCGACCAGCAGCGGGCGCGCACCATCGGCGGACGCGACGACCACCGAGCCGGGCGCACCGACCGGTCGCTCGGCGAGCAGGTGCGCCGACGGATTGGCGACCTCGGCCATCCCGGCGCCGCGCATCTCGAACACGCCGATCTCCTGCGTGGACCCGAACCGATTCTTGTGCGCGCGCAGCACGCGATACGGCCCGCCATCCCCCTCGAGCTGGAGCACGACATCGACCAGGTGCTCGAGCGTCTTGGGACCGGCGAGCCCGCCGTCCTTGGTGACGTGGCCGACCAGGATCGTCGGCACCCCGGAGGTCTTCGCGTACTGCATGAGCCGGCTCGCGCACTCACGAACCTGCGCGAGCGATCCGGGAATCGAATCGAGCATCGGCGTGTAGACCGTCTGGATCGAATCGACGGCGAGGAACGCCGGCGGCTGTGCCTTGGCATGCGCGAGGATCTTCTCGACGTCGGTCTCGGCGACCACGGCGAGCCGCGGATCCGTAGCACCGACCCGACGCGCACGCATCGCGGTCTGCGCCACGCTCTCCTCGCCGGTGGCGTACAGCACGCGGCCTCCGCGCGAGAGTCCCGCGAGCGCCTGGATCAGCAGCGTGGACTTTCCCACACCCGGATCGCCACCGAGAAGCACCAGACTGCCGGTGACCAGGCCGCCTCCGAGCACCCGATCGAGCTCGCCGATCTGAGTGGACCGCCGGTCCGATGCGCTGATCTCACGAACGTCGGCGATCGAGATCGGCGCATGCCCATCGGACACGCCGGATGCGGTGGTCTGCGCGTTGCCCGCCGCGTCGAGCTCCTCGACCAGCGAGTTCCACTCCTGACAGGCAGGGCAGCGCCCGAGCCACTTCACCTCGACATGACCGCACGCCTGGCAGCGATGAATGCTGCGCGGCCTGCTCGGCTTGAGCTTGCCCATACCCCTCCTCTCTAGCAGAGGGGTCTGATCATCCGCGCAGGTGCTCAGCGCGAGGAGCGTAGGTACTCGACGAGGATCGCCACGGCCTGGCGCGCGAGGTCCGCGGTGGCTCTATCCTGATAGAGCGCGAACACGCCGGCATGGGCGGTCGAGAGCTCGGCGAGGACGACCAGCCGGCCGGCGGAGGTCGCGTCGCGCGCGATCGACCTCGGCACGAACGCAATGTAGCCGCCGCGTGCCGCCGCCTTCACGAGGAACTAGCTGAGTCGCTTGCGAACGGACTCCTGCTTCTGTCGCAGCTTCTGCGCGAGCTCCTCGCGTCCGAGCGCGGAGGCACGCGCGGCTCCGACGCCGAGCCAGCGGACAGCACGGCTGAGCGAGCCGGCTGCGAGAAATGCGCGGCTCGCGGAGAGCGCCACGGCAACGTCACCCTGATCCTCGTCGTGCCGCTGCTCGAACAGCGCCTCCGCGCGATCGGTGCGGCCCGCACTGACATAGAAGTCGGCGAGACCATCCTTCATCGCGCCGATCCGCTCCGCGCCATGCGGCATTCGATCGAGGGCGTACGCGCAGGCGGTCACGAATTGCTCGTAGGCCGCGACGGTGCGATCGAGCTCATCCCGCCCCAGCGAGATCATGAGCTCGAGGAACGGCGCGTAAAACACGTAGTTGTCGATCGGCCGTTCGAGGACCCGCAGGACCTCGTCGAGCTGCAGCTGATCGTCCTCGTGGGCCGCGGCGGCGAGCGTCGCCGCTTCGATCGCGGTGGGCGCCACGCCGAACCGATGGCGCGCTGCCTCGAGTCCGCGCTCGCGTACCACGGCACTGACGCGCTCGGCGCGCGCGACGTGCTCGGTGACGCCTGGCCAGTCGAGCAGCGCCGAGTCCGGTGGCTCGGCGGGGACCTCGAACTCCGGGGCGAAGTGCGATTCGAAGGTCGCGCCCCGAGCCGTCAGTGCAGCTCGCGCGGCGGAGATCTCCTCGGCGGAGAGCCAGCTGATCCGCATCCTGTCCACCGTACCACCCATGGATGGCTCGGCAGCGACCTCCCTACGCATTGCCCTTTCATGGGCGCGGCAATCGCTACTTCTTTTTGGGAATCGGCTTCTTGAGATCGGTCTTGAGATCTTTCTTGGGATCCTTCTTGGGAACCTTCTTGGCATCCTTCGCACCGCCCGCGGCGCCCATTCCGGCGAGCTCCTCCTCGGCCTTCTTCTGTCCCTCGGTGTCCTTGCCCTTGTTGAGGTCGAGGTACTTCTGGAACGCGTTGATCGACTTGTCGTTGTAGTGCTCGGCCTTGTAGACGTGGCCGAGGTCGTACCAGGCGTCGGCATAGTCAGGCTGCAGGCCGACCGCCTTCTCGTACTCCGCGATCGCCTTCTCGTAGTCTTCCTTCCGGCGATACGCGACGCCGAGGTTGAAGTGGAGGTTGGCGTCGTTCGGCGTGATCGCCGCGGCTTTCTCGAAAGCCTTGATCGCGTCGTCGTCACGCTTCGACATCCGGTAGGCGACGCCGAGGTTGTTCCAGTATCCACCGTCATCTGGCTTGTTCTTGGTGGCCGCCTCGAGCTCGACAATCGCGCCGGGCAGATCGCCCTTCATCCGCTTGATCGTCCCGAGGTTCGCGCGGATCTCCGCGTCGTTGGGCGCGAGCTTCTTGCCTTGCTCGAGCGCCGCGATCGCCTTGTCCATCTGCTTGGACTTGGCGTCCTTGTCGAGCTTCTCGCCGGCGCGGTAGTACGCCATGCCGAGGTTGCTCCAGAGCACCTTGTCCTTCTTGATGATCGCCGTCGCGTTCTCGTAGGCCGTCACGGCCTTCGCCATGTCGCCCTTCTGCTTGTAGAGGTTGCCGAGCGACGACCACGCCATCCCGTGCTTGGGATTGGCGGCGACCGCCTTCTCAAGCGCGCTGATCGCATCGTCGTTCTTGCCCTGCTGCTTGTAGGCGAGGCCCTGCTTGTAATAGGCGTCGGCGTCCTCCGCGAACGCGAGCGTGGGGACGGCGATCAGGGTTCCGAGCGCGAACAGGATCCGGGCGAGACGCATGCTTCCTCCTACGAACTGGCGAGCCTACCAGAAGTGCCGTACAGGCCCCCGCAGGTTACCTGCTGACCTCCGACGGTCGCCAGCTCGTGGATATTCAGGGAGCCAACCTGCCGAGACCGCGAACCGCCCGCCGGCACAGGCGGGCACACGACGGCCGATGTGTGGGTCTATTCAGGCCTCGGCGGTCGCAGCCGGGACACCCAGCTCGATCTCGGCCAGGGCCTCACCGCTCGCGGCGACCTCCTGCGAGAGCTCGTCGAGCTGCTTGGACGCACCGCTGGCGGCCACCCGCGACGCCTCGAGGCCGGTGGCGGCGAGCTGGAACTTCTCGAGCGCCGCGACGTGGTTGTGCATTCGTGCAACGACCCGCTCGCGGCCCTGGCGGATCTGCGCGCGATAGCGGCGCTGATCATCGAGTGCTGCGCGCGCCGAGGTGTACTGCGACTTGACCTCGGCATCGGTCGCCGCGGCGATCCGCTTGTCGAGCTCCTCCATGCGGGCCACGAGCTCGGTGTCGTTTGCCCCGGTGAGCTTGACGTCGGCGCTCCTGGCCGCGACCTCGATCGTCTTCAGGACGCCGGCCTGCACCAGCTGCTTGCCGGGATCCGAATCTGCGAGCCGCTCCTTCGTCGTGTCCCAGATCGCGACCGAGCGATCGCACAGGTTCGCGACCTCGGGATCGAGGGTTCCGGGCAGCCTCTTCAGCGCCGCCTGCACGGGATCGAGCGCGAGCATCAGGTGACGCGGCAGCATCGCGAGCACGCCGACCATGCCCATCGCCGCGGCGCCGGTCGCGTGCTTCACCCACCCCGGCCAGCTCTCGGTCTGACTCGCGCCCGTGATCCGCAACGCGCACCACATCGCGACCAGCGCGGTGGCGGCCGCGAGCCCGACTCCGAGCGCACCACGAATCCCGCGAGGACCACCGATCGAGAGCCCGAGGGCGAGCACCGATGCAACGCCCGCCAGCATGGGCCAGCTCGGCGCCAGCGCGAGCAGCGGGAGGACCGCAGCACCCGCCGCGGCCATTCGCCAGCTCGCTTTGCCGTGCGCCAGCGACGCGCCGGCAGCGATGCCCAGGATGCCACCCGCGACCGCCGCGAGCGGCGTCACCGGCTGGAGAGCCAGACCGAACAGGAGCGAGCCACCGACCATACCGAGGGCTGCCTTGTGGAACGACGCGTGATCGCCAAACCGGATGTCCATGGAGGTCTATGAACGCGCCACCAGGGTGGTTCGATCTAGCGCGAATCGCGACTCCGAAAAAGCAGAACGGCCCGTATGTACGGGCCGTTTCCCACCCAAGGAACCGGGTGGTCGTGGTTTCAACCGACTCTAGAAGGTGAGACGGAAGCCGATCTGCACGGCGCGAGGCGCCTGCTGCGGCGGGGCAGCGGTGCCGCTGCCGGTGCGGTTGAAGTTCTTGTTCTTGATCGGCGACGCGTTGATCTCGGCGCCCGAGAGCTCGTCGAGCGTCTTGACGTGCGCGAGGTCGCGAGTATCGCCGCCGAGCACCGGGTTGACGAAGTCCGCCGTGTAGTTCTCGTCGACGTTCAGCTGCTCCTGCTGGTTGAACAGGTTGAACACGTTGACGAAGCCCTCGAGCAGTGTGTGCTTGTTGATCTTGTAGCCGTAGGCAACACGCGCATCGAGCTGCGAGGTCACCGGCGACCGCTGCGCAACGCCGCGGGGGAGCAGGTACGACTCACCTGCGCCGTAGCCCGGGTGCTGCGATGCGCCGAGCACGTTGTGCGCGATGCCCGACTCGGCGCGGAAGCTGCCACCGGCCGTCAGCACGCCTGCGGTCTTCAGATCGAACTGATAGAAGCCGTCGATCTTCAGGTTGTGCGGACGATCCAGGCCCAGCGGGCCGTAGCGGTTCGCCATCAGGTCCGGGAGATCGTAGAGCGACGTGAGGTTCGGATCGTTCTGGCCGGTCTCCGTCGAGAACAGACCCGGGTAATTACCCTTGGACTGCGAGTAGGTGTACGAGGCGAGGAGCAGCGACGCCTTGGTCGGGCGCTGCGTCACGGTCAGCTGGAGCGCGTCGTAGTTGCGCACCGGCTTCTCGAGGTTCTTCACGTAGTACATCTGCTGCGAGCGGCTCTCGTAGAGGTTGCCGAGAGCGACCTGCTTCGGATCGGTGGACGACATCAGCTGCATCGCCTTCGCGTGGAGCTTGTCGGCCTCGCCATCGAAGTTCCGGCCCGGGTTGGTGATCAGGTAGTTGTTACCGCCGTCGACCGAGATGTCCTCGATGACGGTCGGCAGGGTCCGGTGCTGGAACGTCGCACCAGCCTTGAGGTTCGCCATGAACTCGTACTCGGCGCCGAAGATGAGCTCGTCCGTGCGCTGGCCCTTCATACCCGGCGAGACGAACTCGATGCCGCCGCCGAGGATGCTCTGCTGTACTCGATCCGTGCACATGTCGAGCTTGCCGACGATGTCGGTCGTGCCGTGGTTGACGTTGCAGTTCGGGTCATAGCCACCCTGTGCGGGTGTCTTGCGG
Source organism: Myxococcales bacterium (assembly GCA_043753855.1). Classification (GTDB taxonomy): domain Bacteria; phylum Myxococcota_A; class Polyangia; order Haliangiales; family Haliangiaceae; genus JABFXX01. The sequence continues at coordinate 5,518 of JAYUVX010000024.1, forward strand.
CCCTGGTTGATCGAGGTGAAGTTCGTGATCTCGCCGCCGAATGCGCGGACGTTGAGATCCATCGGAACGTTCTCGTAGAACCGGCCATAGTGGCCGAAGATCTTCGACTTACCTTCCTTGGTCGGGTCGTAGATGAAGCCGATGCGCGGCGCGAGCAGATTGTTGAGCTTGTAGGCCTCGTCGGGAACGATCTCGCCCTCGGGCGTGGTCGTGCCCTGGAGCGACTTGGCGGCGTATCCGATCTGCTGCTCCCAGCGGAGGCCGAGGTTCAGCGTGAAGTTCGGGCGGATCTGCCACTGGTCCTGGATGTACGCCCCGAGGTTCCGGTTCGTCGTATCCGCGGTGAGCGCGTCCGCGCGCTCGCAGATCGCCTGCTTGTTCGCACACAGCGACTGGCCCTGTGCCAGCGTCACTGCCGTCGGGTCCAGCGCTTCCTCCGAGGTCAGGTTGCGTGCAAACTTGAAGTATTCGCGGAGCTGCCAGCGGCCGGGCGCACCGGCCGCGGTGTCGGCCGCACGCCGGTAGCGCGCGCCACCGGAGTAGCGGACGTTCTCGTTGTAGCCGGCGAACTCGGCGTCGACGCCGGCCTTGAAGACGTGGAATCCCGTCGGACCGAGCTTCTGACGATGCGTGATCGAGAGCGCCACCGACTTGCGGTCATTGACCTTCTTCTCGAGCAGCGCCAGACCCTGCTCGGTGTAAGCGGTCACTGGACAGTTGCGGATCTTGGGATACGGATCGTTCGGGCTGGTGTCGTCGCATGCAGCGATCTGCGAGCCCTCGAGATCGCCGAAGTCCGAGAGCGACCGCTCGTAGTTGTAGAACACCGTCGGAACGTTCTGTTCGGCGCTGAATGGAGCGTCGGTCTCGAACCCGCGGTGATAGCCGCCGACCGCATCGATCTGGGTCTTGCCGGAGTTGAACTTCGAGGTCCACTTCGCGGCAATGTCGTACGCGCCGTCATCGTACTTCCAGCGCGTCTGCTGCGGGTTGCGCGTGAGCGAGAACACGTCCTGGGCGTTGCGGGGATTGCCGAACGCCGAGACCTGGAACTGGTTGTTCTGGTCGATCGCGCCGTTGACCTTCGCGGTGAAGAAGTAGGTCTTGAAGTCGCGCGGGATGTCGCTCGAGGCGATCTGCTCGTGAACCACGAACCCGGTATTGGGGTCCTTATCCACGACGCCGTCTTGGTTCTTGTCGACCTGGGTCTGGACCAGGCGCTTCGTCGTGCTGTGCGAGATCGACGGGTTGAACCCGACGTGGAACCACAGCTTGTCCTTGATGATCGGACCGCCGAGCTCGGCACCGATGTCGTAGCGGTAATCGAGGTCGGTCTTGCTATCGATCGACCCGCCGTTGCGCTCGATCGTCTTGGCGCTGGAGATCAGCGCGCCCGGCTGGATGTACGAGAACACCGAGCCGCGGAACTCGTTCGATCCGGACTTGGTGACGACGTTGACGATGCCGCCGGTCGCACGGCCGTACTCGGCGTTGTAGCCGCCGGTGATGACCTCGGTCTCGTTGATGAACTCGTTCGGCAGGTTCGACGCGATGCCACCGAAACCGGTGTCCGTCGTGTTGATGCCCTCGACGATGTACGTGTTCTCACCCGAGGTCGCTCCGGCGAACGAGATCCCGTAGGCGTCGTTCTGCGCGCCGGCCGCTTGGCCGACGACCGCGCCGAACGTGCGGCCGGTCGGGATGTTGCGGGTATAGTCGTCGGTGATCGTCAGACCCGTCTTGGTCGAGCCCTGATCGACGATCGGCGCCGAGCCCTGGATGTTGATGATCTCGCCCTTGGGCTTGCCGGTCGCGGCGGCCGAATCCACGGTGACGTTGACGACGGCTTCCTTGCCGACCTGGATCACCACGTTGCCACGCGAGAACGTCGCGTCGTTGTAGTAGACCGTCAGCACGTAGTTACCGGGCGGCAGCGAGGTGATGAAGTACTGGCCGCCTTCCTCGGTGATGACGACCTGCTCGCCCTGCAGGGAGGGCGACGTGGCGACGACCGTCGCGCCGACCGCGGCCTCGCCGGACGCCTTGTCGCGGATCTGACCGCGCAGCGTGCCGACGCTGGCGCTGCCCTGCGCGTGCGCTGCCGGCAGCTCGATGAGAGAGCCGCCGCCGACGAGGAGCGCGGCGGCCATGACTGACTTGATGACTTTGTTCATGGTCATGCTCCTAGAGGCACTTGATGGGGG
>JAYUVX010000025.1:0-7716 GCA_043753855.1 Myxococcales bacterium
TCGATAAGCTCGGCCCCGACTGCGCTCCGTGAGGTGAGCCTGGTGTAAAAGCGGGGATGGCTCACAGGTGGCACTTCTTCCGCGCGGGCGGCGTCGATCAGGTCAGTCTTCGCGACGGCAACGACGTCCTCTCGCTGAAGGATCTCGATCAGAAGCTGTGGGTCGCACTCGCGATGCCGGTCATGGGCGTCGATCTCGATCCCGACACGCTCGGCCTGATGGACCTCGACAACGACGGCCGCATCCGCGTCGTCGACGTGCTGTCAGCGATCGAGTGGCTCAAGGCCACGTTCAAGAACGCCGATGACGTCCTGACCTCGAAGACCGAGGTCCTGCTGTCAGCGCTGGCTGATCCGAAGATCGTCGTTGCCGCGAAGCACATGCTGAAGGAGCTCGGGAAGCCCGACGCGACCTCGATCAGCGTCGACGACGCGACGGCGATGAAAAAGGCGTTCAGCGAGACCGTGCTCAACGGTGATTCGATCGTGATCCCGGCGTCCTCGCCGCTCGCGGACCTCACCAGGTGCATCGAGGACGGCATCACCTGCGTGGGGGGCGTCACCGATCGCAGCGGCAAGCCCGGTCTCGATCAGGCGAAGGCCGACGAGCTGTTCGCGGCCGTCGATCAGCGCGTGGCATGGCTGACGAGGGGCAAGGATCCGGCGCTGTTGCCACTCGGTCCGGCGACCGCCGCTGCCGCCACCGCCGTCGATGGTGTGCGCGAGAAGATCGAGGACTTCTTCACGCGCTGCAAGGTCGCCGCCTACGACAGCCGCGGTGCGAGCACGCTCGCGGGGCAGGATGCGGAGCTGATCGCACTCTCGACGCGCAGCCTGTCGGCGGGTGACGCGGAGCTCGCGCGCCTGCCGCTCGCGAAGATCGATCCAGCCGCAAAGCTGCAGCTGCGCACCGGCGTGAACCCGGCGTGGGCCGCACAGCTGACCGCGTTCGTCGAGCTCGCGGTCACACCGCTCGTGGGTGCGCGCGACGTGCTGACGCCTGCGGAGTTCGGTGCGATCGTCGGCAAGCTCGCGGTGTTTGACTCGTATCGCAAGGAGGAGCCGAAGACCAAGGTCGATGCGCTGACCGCGGACTGGCTCGAGACGCTGTCGAAGCCCGAGCTCCGCGTCCAGCTCAAAGACCTGATCGCGAAGGATGCGGCGCTGTCGTCGGAGTACGATCAGATCAGCTCGGTCACCAAGGCCGTGCGTTTGCAGCGTGACTTCGGGCGCCTGCTGCGTAACTTCGCCAACTTTTCAGACTTCTACACGCAGCGCAATGCCGTGTTTCAGGCGGGCACGCTGTACATCGATGCCCGGGCGCTCCACCTGTGCGTATCGGTCACGGATGTCGCCAAGCATGCCGCGCTCGCGGGTTCCGCGGACGCATACCTGATCTACCTCGACATCACGCGCAAGGGCGAGAGCCGTCACATCGCCGCCGCGCTGACCAACGGCGATCCGGACAACATCTTCGTCGGTCGCAATGGCGTGTTCTACGATCGCGACGGCCACGACTGGGACGCCACGGTCACCAAGGTGATCGGCAACCCGATCAGCATCCGCGAGGCGTTCTTCTCGCCGTACAAGAAGCTCGCGAAGGCGATCGAGGACACGGTGCAGAAGCGCGCGGCCGCTGCCGACGCCGAGTCGTCCGCGCGGGTGCAGGGCGCCGGCACCGCCATCGCGCACGCCGACAAGGCCGCGGTCGATGCCGCGCCGGCCTCGGCCGCGAAGAAGATCGATCTCGGTACCGTGGCTGCGATCGGCGTCGCGATCGGCGGCATCGGAACTCTGGTCGGCGCGCTGCTCGGCACGATGTTCGGCCTCGGCATGTGGCTGCCGCTCGGCCTCATCGCGCTGGTGCTCCTGATCTCGGCGCCGGCGATGGTGCTCGCGTGGGTCAAGCTGCGCCGCCGAAACCTCGGACCGATCCTCGATGCCAATGGCTGGGCGATCAACAACCGCGCGCGGATCAACGTGGCGTTCGGCGCCGCGCTCACCGAGCTCGCCAAGCTGCCTCCCGGCAGTGGCCGCACGCTCAAGGATCCGTACGCCGACAAGCGCGTGCCGTGGAAGCGCTGGGTCCTGCTCGCGATCATCCTGATCCTCGGCGGTTCCTGGTACCTCGGCAAGCTCGACTCCTATCTGCCCAAATCGATGACCTCGATCCGCGTGCTCGGCGACAGCGCGCCGGCGTCAAACAAGGCCGTAGCGGCCAAACCCGCCGAGGTCACCGTCACGCCGAAGTGACACAACCCAGCGATGGGTCGCGTGTTGGATCCCACATGCTGGCTCGCCGCGCGTTCCTGGCCGCCTTGGCGCTCGCGGGCGTGGCGCATGCGAGGACCGGCACGCCCGAGTGGTGGTTCGGGCCACGGACCAGGACGGGTTCCTCGGTGCCGATGGCGGCGGGCGGCTGTCTGAGAGCCACGGCCACATGACACCGGCACGCAGGCGAGCTTCGTGGTCGATCGCGTCACCGCGCTGCGGCCCGTGCGTGCGCTGAACATCCCGCTGAACGAGCGCGCACGACTCGGTGCCGGCCTTACCGCGGCCTGGTCGATCCGGCCGACTGCGACGATTCGCCCCACCGATCCGATCACGGTGAAGCTGCGGGTCAAGAACGCGGGTACGACCACCATGGGCTTCGTGGTGGGCGGCGGCAGCGCGGGCCGCGCGACAGACAACCGGCTCAGCTTCGCGATCTCGCGCAACGGCACCCCCGGTGGCGGTCCAGGCCGACCTGGCGACCCCGGGCCCAAGCACGGGGTCATGCCGAGCGCGGCGGCGGAGCGAAAGGACCTTTGGGACGTGAAGCTGACAGGCTGGGCGGCATCCTCGTCCAGTAGCCTTGACAGGCCGCGGCCACCTCGCTAGAAAAGCCTCCTGCCATTGCGGGAGTAACTCAGTGGTAGAGTGCAACCTTGCCAAGGTTGACGTCGAGGGTTCGAATCCCTTCTCCCGCTCTAATTAACTAGCCGAATTCGTTATCGATTTCGGCTCGGGCATTTCGGATTTGCCCAATTTTTGCCCAGCCCTCGCGCTGAGCATCGCGACGATTCGCGCGCTCGGATCGACTTCTTTCATTCCCGCCGAAACGATCTCGGCGGGGATCGATCGATGACGTTCCGCGATGTGCACGTAGCCCATCGTCTCATCGATGCGCTTGTGCCCCATCCACTCCATCAGCTGCCACGGGTTCACGCCGAACCGCGCGGCATGAGTGCCGAACGAATGCCGCAGCACGTGCCATCCGCGATTCGGGAGGCCCGCGTGATCGCACACGCGATACGTCGCGTGTGAGGTCTGCGCATCCCGAAGCGCCGAGTGCTCCGTGAGCATCGCGCCGTGCTTGTCGAGCTCGCCCTTGTCCTGGTTGTTCAGGACGTAGCCTTCGCGCACGACACGACCCTTCAGATCGCGCACGCCGTCATCGACCGGTAGCGCCAACAATGCTTCGACGAGCGTGCTCGTCATCGGCACCGTGCGGCGCGTCCTGCCCTTGGGCGTCCCGATGTGTCCGTTCCCCGCCTGTCGGTTCACGGTCAGGTAGCCCTCAGCGAGATCGATGTCCTCACGCCAACGCAGCTCGCGGATCTCGCCGATCCGCAAGCCCGCTTCTCCCGCCAAGCACACCGCCGCGTACCACCACGGTGATTCCTTGCGCGCGCCGACGAGGAGCTTTCCGTACTCCTCGATCGTCCACGCTTCGATCTCCGGTCGATCGACCTTCCGGAGCCGAATCTTGGGAACCTTCTCGATCAGCTCGACCTCCGCCGCGTAGCGGAGAGACTTGCTGAGCACCGCCATGATGTTGTTGATGCTCTTGTCGGACAGCGGCTTCTTCGGGTGCTGACGGTCGACCAAGCTGGCGCGGAGCTGTTGGATCTGCTCCACGTTGATCTGATCGAGCCGAAGCGCACCGAACGCTGGCTTGAGGTAGTTCTCGAACGAACTGCGCTTCGAGATTTGCTCGGAGGGCTTGTTGCGTTCGCCGATCACCCACTCCTTCCAGAACCGTCCGTTGAACCACTCCTCGTAGGTCGGTGCCTCTGCTTTCGTCGGCTTGTTCGGAACGGGATGCAGCTCGCGATAGATCGCTTCGCGTTCCACCCGTTCACATGCTGCCTTGGTGTTCTCGTAGCTCGGTGCCGTACCGGTGACGCGCACGCTCGTTCCGTCGGGATGACGGACCCTCGCGCGGAAGCGCCAACGGCCATCAGGTGCCTTCGTAACAGACATCGTCAGATGCCTTTCCTGATCGACCCCGTCCTGCAACCTCCCAACCATGCCACGACCTGCGAGCGCGAGAACACGATCCGACGCCCAAGCCGACGGTGTGGGATCGCATTCGCCGTCGCGTATGCGTAGACGGTCTTGCGGTTCACGCCGAGGAACTTCGCGAGCTGGTCGGCGCGCATGCACTCGGGCTCGGCGGAGGTCGCGGTCGCAGCGTCATTCATCGTCGGGATCGCGGTCATGTGCGGCCCCTGGTGGGGGACAGCGGCAAGATGTGGAACTTCAGCGGGGCAACCGGTTTCACCTCGGTTCCGGCCGGAAGCGCGGCACGGAGGCGCGCGATCGCGAGATCAAGGAGTTGCTCGGGCGGCACGCCGCGCAGCGTCGCGACGACGTTCTGCATTGGCGAGGCGTCCTGCGCCGGTGGGGCGAGTGACTCGCCGGGCTTGGCTTCGAGCGCGGTGAGGATCGTGCGGCACGCTTGCGCGCCCGCGACACGCGCCTCGTCGCTGGCGTCCGTGGCCGTTGCGTTCCGAATGGCTTCGAGTAGCTGGTCCATGGGTGCTCCTATGCGGCTTCGTTGTCGTTGGTGGAGACAGCCGGCGCGCGCAGGTCCGCGGCAGTCGGCGTGAGGATCCATTTCTCGAGCTGCTTCACCGGATCGACGGCGACGAACCCGCGAGCGTCCGTCCATGCGTGGAGCTCGAATCGGATGTGCAGCGGTGATCGCGCCGCGTTCCCGATCACCTCCCCCGCGCGCACGTACTGGCGGCGACGCAGACGGCCGAAACTTCGGCTCACGAACATCTTGGACATGTGGCCGTAGTGCGTCGTCCATCCACCATGATCGATGCTGACCGCGCAGCAGTCCTGGCCTTCGATCGCGAACGACACCTCACCCGACTGCGCCGCGTGCACCGGGACGAACAGCTCGCTGTCGTAGCTCGCGACCGCGTACCCGAGATCCACGCCGCGTCTCCCGTCCGACGCGTGCTCGGCGAGGACGATCGGGCTTCGGTTGCCGAGGCGCGGCAATGGCCAGCGCCACGGTCCGCGCACCTCGCGTGCGCTCGGGTGCAAGCGAGCGCGCATCTTCTGGGTCTTCGGGTCGTAGGACGTGATCTCGAACATCGGTTCGGTCATCTGGCTCTCCATGGTCAGAACGGGACCTCGTCCTCGATCGGTTGACCGATGAGGTTGTCCCGGGGTTTGAGGCGTTGGATCAGGCGCCTCTCTTCGTCGAGCGCATCACCCGGCCGCGTGATCCGCACGGCGACCTCGACGCGGTCGCGCGCGTACGTGAGTCCGGGATCGTGGCCTTCGCCGTACTGGCCCTTCCAGAAGCCTTTCCAGCGGCGCCACGTTTGAAAGTGACGAGTGAGCGTGTCGTAGAGCCGCCCCGCGGACGACCCGACGTAGACCGTCTCGGCGTCGCCGTCGCGGTCGAGCTCGCGGATCACGTAGACGCCCGCCTCACCCTTGAGATCGCGAACCCACTGCGGATACGGCTCCCCGCTCGCGCCGATGCGGCGGTAGTTGAAGCTCGCGTTTCGCGCGACCAAGGCGGCCTCCCGCGGATCACCGACGACCTGCCAGCTCCGCATCACGGTCGATGGATCGACGCGGTTTGTTGGGCCGCCGAGCCACAGCTCGAAGTGGAGATGCTTGAGCTTCCCGCCATCCAGCGGGCTGAACCCGACCGTCCCGATCATCTGACCCGCGCGCACGCGTTGCTTGGACGCGCCGCGCGCGGTGGGCGTCACGCTGAGCTTGTCGAGGTGCGCATAGAAGGTCGCGACCTTCAGCGGCGAGTGATCGATCACCACCGCGTAGCCGCGCGGCGTCTGCATCGCGGACCACACAACGCCATCGGTGGCCGCGAGCACGGCGATGTTGTCAGGCATCACGTAGCCCTTCGACGCGTTCGGGGTACCGGCCTTGTAGGTGTCGCCGGGCAGGCGCCTGAACATGATGTCGACACCACCGTGGCGCGCCAGTCCCGGCCGGTGAGAGTCGAACCCGTCGGAGATCACGGAGGCGCGTCCCTTCCACGACTGCACCGGCCACACCCACCGGCCCGCGAGTGGACCGAAGAAGGGAGCGGGCGCCGTCGAGCTCGATCCGTGCGGCTTGCCGCGCGACCACAGGTACGCGGCGAGTGCGCCACCGCCGACGAGCCAGGGCAGCTTGCTCACGGCGACGACTCCGCGCGTTTGTCGCGACCGCTGCGCGAGATGAGGAACAGGCCGACGAGCCCCGCGCCCACCAGGAGCGGCGTGCCAAACCCGGAGAACAGCCCCTTGCCGGCTTCGTTCGCGACCTTCCCGATCGTGTTCGCCGCACTGCCGGCGATGTCAGCCACACCGCTGGCGACCGCCGCTGCGCCGGCTTTGATGTTCTCGGGCAGGTGCGTGATGCTGTGCTTGAGCGAGTCGAGCATCATGTCGCTCTTGCTCGGCGCTTCGTCTGCGACGGCGATGTGGATCGCGGTGTTCAGCAGCACGCGCCAGAACCCGTTGTTCTTCTGGTAGAGCGCGTTCGGGTCGGCCTTGCGGGCGATTGCGTCGACGTCGACGAGCACCTCCCGCCAGCGCTTCGAGACGCTTTCGTGTCCGAACACCTCCTTGATGCCGGCGAACTGCTTGTTCCAGTAGTCGGCGAGCAAGACCACGTCGCCGTTCGTGGTGCGCGGAATCTGCTTGTTCGCGCCACCCATGCCGGGCTCGGGATCCTTGAGGTCGACGCCACGTAGCGTGCGCAGGTACTTGAACTGCTCGTTGTAGAGGTCGTCGAACGTCTTCACGTTCTCGAAGTGCTTGAACGGTCCGTCGCCCTTGGGGCCAACGTTGCGGAGCGCCACCGGCTCGGCGAGCTGGGCGAGCATCGCGTCCCAGAACACGGGCGGCGGAAGCGGCGCGCCCTCCGAGTGCAGGTACACGCAAATCGCCGGAAGCGCATTCCAGAACGATCGGTTCTCGGCGTACTCCGCATGCGGAACGACGAGCGCATGAAGCTCGAGGTCGTCCACGCATGCGCGCCACCGACGCGCGAGGCCGTGACCGCCGAAGCGGAGCGGTTGATCGCGCATGAAGGGATCGACGAGCGCGGCAATCGAGATGACGTCGGCGCCGATCGTGCGCGGCCACCGCTGGGCCTCGTCGGCGTCGCCCGCGTTGATCTCGACGAAGCCGCGCGATTCCATCGCGGTGGATTGAAGTGCGAAGTAGGCACGAAGCCAGGTGTTGATCTGAATCGACATGGGAACCTCCAGAAAGGAAGCGAAAGGGATCGGGGGCCGGGGTCGAGCGAGCGACGCTCGACGCGCCCGGTTTTGGTGTTGGGGGGTTAGTTCGTCTCTGTGACTGCTACGTGTTCTCGACGCACGGTCCGAGGCGCTCGCGCGGGATGACGATCGCGATGTGTCCCGAGGCAAGTGCCTCTGGATCGATCGGGCACGTCATGACCTGCGCGTCCG
>JAYUVX010000026.1:0-60335 GCA_043753855.1 Myxococcales bacterium
ATGCGGCTCCAGCTCGCACACACGTTCATCGGCGAATTCCCGCGCGATGACCTCGAGTCGCTGATCGACCTGATCCGCGGGATCACGCGCGAGCCCGGCCGCGCCGAGCTGCTGAAGTCATCGATGACGTGGTCCGCCGGGACCAACCCGCGGGCGACTGGCCCGTTCACGGTGGTCACCGTCTCGGTGCGCGACGGCAAGACCTCGCTGCTCGTCACCGACTCGCTCGGTCAGCTCGCAGGAGGCCTGTACGGCGGGCTCGGCGGTGGCCTCGGCGGCGGCGCGATCATGGTGCCGGTCATCGCGTTCCTCAGCATGCCGGTGTTGATCCCGGTCGCGATCACCACCTGGCTCGGCGCCGTGTTCCTCGGCACGCGCGCGATCTTCAAGCGCGCGGCCCGACGCCGCGCCGAGTCACTCGAGCGCCTGTTCACCGCGCTGGTCACCGAGATCAGCGCGAAGATCCCAGCAGCCTAGGGCTTCTTGCGACGATCGCTGCGCGCGACCATCGCGCTCGGCAGCGCACCCGACGCCTCGAGCCGCCGGATCTCGTCGCCGATCGGCCGCAGCTGCGCGAGCAACGCCGGATCCTCGCGGTAGCGATCAACCAGCTCGCCGTAGCACTCGCGGACGGCATCTCCATCGTCGGGTGGGTGCGCGATCAGCGCGCGGACCACCAAGATTCTCCAGCGCAGCGCGAACTCCCCTTCGAGCTCGATCGCGAGCGCATCGCCCTCGTTGCGCGCGGCTACGATCGTCCCGGGATTTGCCTCGCCTGCCTCGACGAGCGCGCTCAGTCTCTGCGTCGCGTCCCGACTCACACCGCCAGCGTAGCACGCCGGATCGGAGCCTTTTCGCCGGGCGTCCGTGTTACGCAGGTCCCATGATCAGGGTGGTGATCGTCTCGCTGGCGCTCGCACTGTCTCCCATGGCCGCAGCAGACGCGGCCTGGCATGCCGGGCTCGACCTCCGCGCGGATCTGGGGACACATCCGATCCGTGCCGGCGGCGGGATCCAGACCGGCAAGCTCGACACGACGCTGATCCTCGATCCGATGTTCTGGACCGACGGCCAGCACGACCTCGATGTGTTCTCGACGTGGAGCGTGGCCGATGACGGCTGGGGTCCGCTCGCGGGCTGGCGCACCTCGACGATCGGGATCGCGGGCGGCACCCAGCTCCAGCACAAGCTCGTGCTCGGCGTCGCTGCGCAGCTGCCGAGCATTCGCTGCCTGAACATCCACTGGCACTTCGAGCTCGCGGCGCTCCTCGTCAAGCACGGCGGCGATCTGCCGACGGAGTGGATCTCGTTCGCCACCGGCCGCGACTTCATCGACCTGCTCAACTTCGGGATGTTCGTCACGGTGGAATATGGCCGCCCGCTCTAGCTCATCTCCTGGCCTCGCGCTGGTGCTCGCCCTCGGCGCGTGCGACATCCCCCAGCCGGCGGTGATCTGTCACAACGGCAACTGCGTCGAGCCCACGAACGCCGGCGAGGACGACACGATCCCGGCACTCCGCGCGTCGCTTGCGCTGGTCTATCAGGGCAAGCCCGCGTTCGACGGCGTCGAGCTCGATTCGTTCTGGCGTGGTGAAGACGCCAGCTGTCTCTACGCGCACGACCTCGACGCCGAGCGGCTGACGGCGGCCCTCGAGCCCGCCACCGAGCTCGCCGCCTACTTCGCCGAGCCCGGCGACATCACCTACACCGGCGGCCGGTTCGAGGTCTCGCTCGAGCTCAAGACCCACGTCGCGGTCTCGAAGACCGCGCGCCACACCCCCGAGCAACGCACATTGCACGCGATGTGCGCGTGGGACATGTACCGGGTGATCGCCGACGGTGCGATCGCCAATAACCGCGACGTCGTCGTCGTGTTCTCGTCGTTCGAGCCACTGTTGCTCAAGGAGCTCGCGGCGACCGCCCCGACCTCGATCCCGGTGCCGTACGAGTACGGGGCGATCCTCGGCATCCCCGCGCCGCTCGATCCGCAGACCCATCCGCTCGGCGACTACACCGGCGTGGCGCTGTCATCGGTGGAGATCCACGATCAGTGGATCCACGACGCGCAATGGGAGGCACTACGATCGATGGAGGTCGATATCGTGTTCTGGATGTTCTCGGCCACCTCGGAGACCTTCGAGGCGATCGAGCAGTACGAGCCGGACAAGGTCGTGACCAGCGAGGCCCGGCTGATGCGACGCTGGCTCGATCGGTAGACCAGCCGTGCTAGCTTCGCCGCCATGAGCGTGCGTACCCTCCGCCGAACCTTCGCGAGCCCATTCGTCCTGACCCTCGCCACGATCCCCGCCGCGTGCATGGTGCAGTCCGCGCCGCCTCGCGGAGGTGGTCAGCCGCCGCAACAGCAGTCGTATCCGACGGATCCGCAGCAGCCGCAGCAGCAGCCCGATCAGTCGATGCAACGGCCCGCGGAGGCGATGCCGCATCAGGGCGTCGAGCAGACCCAGGGTCCGACCCCGTCGCCAATGTCCAATCCGCCGCGCCCCGGCGCCGAGCAGGCAACGGCGCCGAGCGGCGACCGGCACTGGACCGTGATGAAGCAGGGCGACCGCTGCGTGTCCCACGCAAAGGCCGTCTGCCGGCCGAACGCGATGTGCAACCCGCCGCCGCCCAAGGCGTACGCGTGCACGCCCGAGGTCACGCAGAACGCACCGCTCAAGATCGTGCAGTGGGCGGGGCAGAAGACCTGCCAGATCGAGACCGAGCCGATGAACTGCCCACGCAACGCGAGCTGTAATCCGCCGCGCCCGCAGCAGGTTACTTGCCCCAGTGACTAGCCACCGCGTCCGCGAGGAGTGGCGCGCGCGGATCGCGGCGGAGTACACGTCCGCGGCGGTGACCCAGCACCTCGTGCTGTGGCTGATCCAGGCCGGCGCGCCTCCCGATCTGATCGAGGCGGGGCTGGTGATCGTCGCCGACGAGCTGGTGCACTCGCGGATGAGTCACGAGGTCTATGTCGCCGCAGGTGGCACCGCGCCGCCCGCGATCCAGCGCGAGCAGCTCGGGCTCGTGCGCCAGTTCGACCAGCTCGAGCTCGACATCCTGCGCATCGCGGTCCGCGTGTTCTGCCTCGGCGAGACCGTGGCGGTGCCGCTGTTCAGTCACCTCCGCGAGGGCTGCACCGAGACGATCGCTCGCGAGGCGCTCGACCGGATCCTGCGCGACGAGGTCCGTCATCGCGACTTCGGCTGGGACCTCCTCGACTGGCTGCTCGCCTCGCCGCTCGGCGATCACATCCCGGATCTCGTCGCGCGCGACCTTCCCGCGATGTTCGCCGAGCTCGAGTACATCTACGGTCGCGACAACGAGGCGGTGGTCGCCGATACCGGCGCGCTGCCGGCCGCCGACCGTGCCTGGGGGCTCGCGGCGCCCCGCGACTACGCCGAGATCCTCGCCCGAACCATCGAGAAAGACTATCGCCCACGGTTCGCGGCCCGATCGATCTCCCTGCCGGGGTCGCTCCCACCCGCGCCGTAGCGCTGTCCTTTCCATGTGACACGGTCCAGGATTGGCTGGACCAATTGGTCACTGAATATGACAACCGCCATGCGAACGTTCCTCAGCTCGGTTCTGCTGCTCGCTGCGTGCGCCAGCGATACCGGGACCACGAGCGTGGATCCCACGGCGCCGCGGACGTTCGAGTTCGGCCCCTACGACCTGAAGCCCGGCGAGGAGGTCACGCGCAGCTGCGTGCAGATCTCGCTGCACAACGAGGAGTTTCTGTTCATCAACTCCGTGGAGTTGACGACCGGACCCGGCTTCCACCACTCCAACTGGTTCTTCGTTCCGGACACCACGTTCGCCGGCGATGACGGCACGTACAACTGCGCTGATCGCAACTTCAACGAGCCAGCCGCGGCGATCTTCGGCGGCGTCCTGTTCGCGCAGTCCACGCAGGCGCGGCACGAGATCCAGCAGTTCCCGGCCGGTGTGGTGGTCAAGATCCCGCCGCATGCGAAGCTGGTCAGCCAGATTCACCTGCTGAACCCGAACGACACGCCGCTGTCGATCACGCCGAAGATCGCGATCCAGCCGATCCTCGACACCGACGTCACCACCACGCTGGCCGGCATCTCGTTCGAGAACAAGGCGCTCGCCCTGCCGGCGACGATGCAGTCGCGATTCACCGTGGAGTGCGACCTCGCGGCCAAGCACCAGCAGCTGTTCGGCCGCGCGCCGGACTTCAACATCTACTATGCACTCGCGCACTATCACGAGCTCGGCACCAAGCTCAGCGTCGAGGCGATCAAGCCCACCGGCGAGGCCACGACGATCTACTCGACCGAGCATAACGTCGGGGACGTGCTGGGCGGGCCGATCGATCCGAAGTTCTCGATGGTCGGCTACACCAAGCTGCGCATGAGCTGCGAGTTCTACAACCCGCGGGCCTCCATCGTTCGGTGGGGCGTCGGCGACCAGGAGATGTGCGTGTTCCTCGCGTTCTCCGACTCGACCTACAACTGGGGCGGTGGCGTGCTCGAGGAGGGCCCGCCGGAGAGCCCGCAGCTGGTCGGCAACATGATGACCTACACGAACGCCTGCTCGGTGTACGCCAGCGACGCGACGCGCTGATATCCTGCGCGGCGCATGAAGATCCTCCTCACCGGTGCTGGCGGCCAGATCGGCCACGACCTGATCGGCGCGCTCGTCGCCGGTGGACACGAAGTCATCTCCACTGATCTCGCGCCGCGACCACCGAGCCACGCGCACGCCGGCGGCGAATCCTGGCAGCGACTCGACGTCACCGACGGCTCCGCCACCGAGAAGCTGTTCGAGAAGATCAAGCCCGAGCTCGTCTTCCACCTCGCGGCGATCCTCTCGGCGCGAGGCGAGAAGGACCCCAAGCTCGCCTACGACGTCAACCAGACCGGGACCTGGAACGTCCTCGAGGCCTGCCGCAAGACCGCGGTGAAGCGCCTGGTCTTCACGTCGAGCATCGCGGTGTTCGGTCCGCCGCCGAGCGGGCCACTCCCCGATCCCACGCCCGATGACGTGGCGCTCCACCCGACCACGATGTACGGCGTCACCAAGGTCGCCGGCGAGCTGCTCTGCGCCTACTACACCAAGAAGTTCGACGTCGATTGCCGCGGCGTTCGGTTCCCCGGCCTGATCTCGGCCGCGATGCCGGGCGGTGGCTCGAGCGACTACGCGCTGTTCATGTACGTCGACGCGGTTCGCAAGGGCGGCTACGAGGCGTTCGCGCGCGCCGACACGCGGATCCCGCTGATGTACATGCCCGATGGCGTGCGCGCGCTGCTCGAGATCTCGATGGTCGATCGCGCGAAGCTGACGCGCAGCATCTACAACATCGCCGCGTTCTCGCCGCGCGCCGACGAGATCGCCGCCTCGGTGCAGCGCGTGATCGCCGATGCGAAGTTCAGCTACTCGCCGGACCCGCGACGCCAGTCGATCCTCGACTCCTGGCCGAAGTCGCTCGACGACACCGCGGCCCGCACCGACTGGGGCTGGAAGCCGCAGTACGACCTCCACGGTATGACCGACGACCTGCTCCCACGGGTGCGCCGGATGCTCGAGCTCGGCGCGATCCTGTCACAGCACTAGGGCGACTTCGCGTATTCTCGGTAGGGGCGAAGCGGCGCATCACGTTCGCGGCACCGCTCGTGCTCGTGATCCGCTGCGGTCACCCCGGCGAGCCCGCGACCGACCCGAAGCCGGCGATGGTTCACAACGCTCTGGTCGTGGCGGAAGCCGCATCGGCGGACGTCCCGCCGGGTCGCGTACTTGGCGTCACGCCTCGCAACGGAGCCCAGAAGCGGCTCATCACCATCCGCATCGGCGCACGAGACGGGGTCGTCGCTAGCTGGCAAGGCACGTTGTTCAATGGCGGTTCACGGATCGGCAGCTTCACGATCGTCAAGGGTCAGCGCGGGTGCCGCGATGGGCACGTCCGATGAACCAGCCGACCAGCTCGACGGCTCGAGCACTGTGCAGTTCGTGGAACAGGCCGACGGACGCTAGTCACGGCTTGGCTGCCGGCACGACGATCTCGACGCTCGCCTTCGTCGCCGGGCCGAGCTTCACAGGCACGCAGATGACCGGAAGCGTCGACAGGTCATCGGGCGGCGGGCCGGTCATCGCGACGAC
Source organism: Myxococcales bacterium (assembly GCA_043753855.1). Lineage (GTDB taxonomy): Bacteria > Myxococcota_A > Polyangia > Haliangiales > Haliangiaceae > JABFXX01. The sequence continues at coordinate 6,124 of JAYUVX010000026.1, forward strand.
ACAGATCGTGTGGATGCCCGCGCGCATGCCGGTGATCTCGACGGCGCCGTCCATCGCTCCACGCACGTAGATCGGCACCGGCGTCTCGCCGAGGTTCGGCAGCTGATCGAGATCGCGAAGGTCGGCGGCGGAGCGCGGCGAGATCGCCGCCTGGATCGCGAACACCTGGGCCATCGGGACCTTCTTGCCATTCGAGGACTCCAGCTTGACCGCGAGGGTCACCGGTCCCGGCGTCGCATCGATCTCCACGTGCGCGCGCGTGCCGAGCACGACCTCGACCTTGCGCAGATACATGTCCTTCGGGCGGTTGCCGCCACCGCCGATCATCGGGAAGATGACGTACGGGCCCGGCGCGAGCGCATCGAGGGCGAACGTGCCGTCGGCGCCGGTGGAGACGAAGAAGTTCGACGCAGCGGCTCCTACCGGCGTCGCGATCACGATGGTGTCACCGAGTGGTTTGCCATCGCGGTTGATCTTGCCATCGAGGCCCGCGGTGGGCTGCAACACGAGATCCAGCGTCGCGCTATCGGGACTCGCCGCGATCCGCACACCGCTGCTGCGTCCGAGCTCGGTCTTGCCCGCAAGGATCGTGATGGCAGCGGGCGGAAAGCCCTCGAGCGTGAACCGGCCGGTCTCGTCGGTCTCGGTGTCTTTCGCACCCAGGCTCTCGTCGGGGATGTACAGCTCGGCGCCTCCCCCGGTGAGCAGCATGCCCGCGGCGACCTTCGCCTTCGCGACCGGAACGCCGCTGGTGTCGAGCACGCGGCCGGAGACCGAGCGCCCGGGCTGCACGGTGATCGTGCCTGCATCGCTGACCTGACCGTCGTCCTTGATCACGACATCATTCGCCTTCGAGGCGAGGAAGCCGCGGCCATCGACCACGAGCGTGTGGGTGCCGGCGACCGCGCGGAGGCTGAACGTGCCGTCCTTGGTCGCGAACGGGACCGGCGGGCTCGCGCCGAGCGCGACGGTGAACGAGGACGGTACGGTGCCGTCGGCGAACACGACCTTGCCGGCCACGCGGCCATCCGACGGCACCACGATCCGCAGCTTCGGTCCACCGGGCGAGGCGATCGTCACAGCGGCGAGTTCCAGCGCCGCCTCGGAGGCGCCAGCGCGGATCGCGCGCACGCGGTACGAGCCCGCCGGCATCCCGGCGAACCGGAACGCACCCGTCTGATCCGCGACCGTCTGGTGCACACCGCGCACGCTCCAGGCCTCCCGATCGGCGACGCCGCCGGTCCACACCGGCTCCGCGAGCACCTGCGCATCGCCGAGCGGGTGGCCGGCGCGATCGACGACCGTGCCCTCGACAGCATCGGTCACGTCGAGCGAGAGCGTGACCTTGACCTCGCGCTGCGCTGCGAGATCCGCGGGGACGATCGCGGAGGCGCCCTGCTCGTGCGAGGCGACGACATCGACCGCGCGACGCGGCAGGCCGGCGATCGTGAACGTGCCATCGGCCGCCGTGAAGGCCTCGCGCCGCTCGCGCCAGAACACGTGCCCGCGCACCACCACGCGCACGTCGGCCGACGCGACCGGCGCTCCGGCCTGGTCGGTGACAATGCCGGTCAAGATCGCGCCCTGCTCGAGCACCAACTTCACGCCGGTGCGCTCGTGGATGCCGTCCACCGTGATCGGCGTGCTCGATCCGGGCGCGCTGCCTGCCCGCGTCGCGGTCAACCGCCACGTGCCCGCCGCGAGCGCGGGTAGCGAGAACGCTCCGTTCGTCGCGGTGCTGACGCCATCATGGCGCGGATCGACGATCGGGAACGGATCTGACATCGGCGTTGCGACCACGCGCGCATCGACGACGGGTTTCCCTTGATCGTCGACCACCACGCCGGCGATCGACGCGCCCTTCACGAGCGTTACCGCGATCTGCGTGGGCCTGCCCTGCTCGCCAGCGGTCGAGAGCATCATCGCGAACGGCGCGAAGCCATCCGCGCGCACCGAGAGCGGGCCCCATACCGGACCCACGCCATGCAGCATTGCAACACCATCGGCGGCGGTCGATGCTTCCCACGCGAGCGTCGAGCGCAGCGCGACCTGCGCGCCCGCGACGGGAGCACCGGCGGCAGTCACGATCACCTGGACCTCGCCGGCAGCGCGCAACCGCAGCGTGACGGGCTCGTGCTTCGCCGTCAGCCGAACGCGCGCAGGTCCGGCGTAGCGCTCGTCGGCCGATGCCTCGAGCTGATAGTCGCGAGCGATCAGCTTCTCGAAGACGAACGCACCATCGGCCTCGGTGACGGCGAGCTTCGGTGGATTCGCGTCGATCGCCACGCGCGCACCCGCGACCGGCTGATCCTTGTCATCGATCACCTGCCCTTCGAGCCGGAACGTGCCGATCGGGTCATCGTCATAGGCGTTTGCAGGCGCGTGCTGGGTCGCCGCCGGCGCGGATCCCGGCGCCGCCGGGCCGGCGACAGGTTTCGGGGAGCTCACCACCTTGGCGGCGGCCGGCGCGGAGGTCGCCCCGCCCCACACACCGAGGAGGCGCGTGCCAACCGTCCCGGAAACGACGATGGCGAGAACGACGATCCCGAGCCGGGTTCTGGAGGTCACGGGGAGACTAACGCGGTGGCCGGGCGAGCGTGACACGGATCGTGCTACGCCCACTCCACACCGCATGTACACGCAAGCCAAGTCCGTGTTCGCGTCGACGCTCGCCGAGATCGAGAGCGCCGGCCTGTGGAAGCACGAGCGCACGATCACCTCGCCGCAAGCCGCTCATATCCAGACCAACGGCAAGGAGGTCGTGAACTTCTGTGCCAACAACTATCTCGGCCTGTCGAGTCACCCGCGGGTGATCGCCGCCGCGCGCACGGCGCTCGAGGACCGCGGCTACGGCCTGTCGAGCGTGCGCTTCATCTGCGGTACGCAGGATCGTCACAAGCAGCTCGAGGCCAGCATCTCGACGTTCCTCGGCACCGAGGACACGATCCTCTACGGCTCGTGCTTCGATGCCAACGGCGGGCTGTTCGAGACCGTGCTCGGGGAGGAGGACGCGATCATCTCCGACGCGCTCAACCACGCCTCGATCATCGATGGCATCCGGCTGTGCAAGGCCGAGCGCCACCGCTACGAGCACGACGACATGAACGATCTCGAGGCGAAGCTCGTCGCCACGCAGGGCAAGCGCCTGCGGATGATCGCGACCGATGGCGTGTTCTCGATGGATGGCGACATCGCGCGGATCGACACGATCTGCGATCTCGCCGAGCGCTACGGGGCCCTGGTCATGGTCGATGACAGCCACGCCACCGGCTTTGTCGGCACGACCGGCCGCGGCTCGGCCGAGCTGCGCGGCTGCATGGACCGGGTGGACATCTTCACCTCCACGCTCGGCAAGGCCCTCGGCGGTGCGTCGGGCGGCTTCACGTCGGGCAAGAAGGAGATCGTCGACCTGCTGCGCAACCGCTCGCGGCCGTACCTGTTCTCGAACACGCTGGCGCCGCCGATCGTCGCCGGCTCGCTCGAGGCGATCGCGCTGATCAGCGAGTCGACGGCGCTGCGCGACAAGCTCGAGCTCAACACGCAGCGGTTCCGCGCCGGCATGACCGCGGCCGGCCTCGCGATCCGGCAGGGCACGCACGCGATCGCCCCGGTGATGCTCGGCGAGGCAAAGCTCGCCGTGGAGATGGCGCAGCGTATGCTCGCCCATGGGATCTACGTGATCGGGTTTGCGTTCCCCGTCGTCCCCCGTGGCCAGGCCCGGATCCGCGTCCAGCTATCGGCCGCGCACTCGTTCGAGGATATCGACCGCGCGATCGAGGCGTTCCGGGTGGTCGGCAAGGAGCTCGGCGTGCTCGAGGTGACGGGATGAAGGCCGAAGAGATCATTGCGAAGATCCGGGTGACGATCCCGGACGCGGTCGTCGCGATGAAGGACCTCACCGGCACGTCGGACCACTGGCAGGCGTCGATAATCTCGGCCACGTTCGCCGGTATGTCCTTGCTCCAGCGGCATCGGCTGGTCATGGCGGCGCTCGCCGAGGAGATGACGGGCCCGATCCACGCATTGACGCTCGACGTCATGACCCCCGACGAAGCGGCTTCGGTTCCCGCACCCGGCTGAACCGGCGCAACCCCGCGTCACGAAACCGTTGTTTCTTCGTGCGGGGAGGGTGCCCGCTGTGCGATCCTCGGATTGACGACGAGTATGGTCGCCGAGCTCGATCAAGTTGAGGAGCAGTTCGGTCCGTACCTCGTGTACGAGCGCCTCGGCGTGGGTGGAATGGCCACCGTTCATCGCGCGCTCGAACGCGGCATCGAAGGCTTCGAGCGCATGGTCGCGCTCAAGCGCTTGCTGCCGCACCTCGCGGAGGATGCGAGCTTCATCAAGTCGTTCGTGCGCGAGGCCAAGCTCGCGTCGCTGCTGAACCACGTCAACATCGTCCAGATCTTCGAGCTCGGCCGCGTGGGCACCGAGTACTTCATCTCGATGGAGTACATCGACGGTCGCGACATCCGTCGGATCCTCCGTCACGCACGCAAGGTCACCGGGCCGCCGCCGATCAACATCACCGTCGGCATCCTGCTCCAGCTGTGCGAGGCACTCGACTACGCGCACAACAAGGTCGACGAAGAAGGTCATCCGCTGCAGCTCGTGCATCGCGATGTGTCGCCCTCGAACGTGCTGGTGACCAGCGGCGGCCACGTCAAGGTGATCGACTTCGGCATCGCCAAGGCGCAGTCGTCACAGCTCCGCACGCAGACCGGCCGCGTGAAGGGAAAGCTCGCGTATATGGCGCCCGAGGCGATCACGGGCAAGGAGCTCGACGCGCGCAGTGACCTGTTCGCCGTCGGGGTGATCGCGCACGAGATGCTCACCGCGCGGCCGCTGTTCGCGAGCAAGAACGAATACCAGACGCTGCTCAAGGTCCAGCGCGGCGACATCATGCCGCCGTCGACGTTCAACCAGGCCTGCCAACCCGAGCTCGATGCGATCGTGCTGCGCGCCCTCGCTCGCGATCCGGACCAGCGGTTCTCGAGCGCTTCCGAGCTGCGCGACGATCTGATCGCACTGCGCCGCACGTACAACCTGCAGACCAGCTATCGCGACATCACGAAGTGGATCGACTGGGCATTCTCGCTCGAGCCACCGACCGCGGGCTTCGCGGGCTCGCAAACGGTCGACAACTCGCTGAACGACGTGCCGGCGCGGCACAGGACGCCGAAGCCGGCAGGCAAGCAGCAACAGGAGGAGGACGAAGTAGTCGAGATGGCGTGGGGCGGCGGCGCCGGCGACGGGTCCGAGAATGGACCGGTGGTGCTCGATGACGTCCCTGACGTCTCGGAGAAGCACATCCAGCCGGGCTATGCCGAGGAGCCGCGGCGCGGCGATGATATTCCCGCGCCGGTGCCCTCGCATGGATCGCGCTCGCGCGAGCTGCCATCGCAGAACGACTCGAGCCTGTCGTTCCCACCGGCCAACGAGGCGCTCGCCGGCGGTGATTCGAAACCGTTGCGCAAGCGCCGCGGCACCGAACCAGGTGTTCCGCCGGCGCCGCCGTCGAATCGGCTGACGCCGCGCAAGGACACGCTGACCACGGATCCGTCCGCGCCGCCGATCGACATGCTGGCGATCGACGTCGAGGCGACGCTGACCGAGCCGACCGCGCGCGTGGGTACGACGGTGCATCCCCGCCCGCCGACGGTTCGGTTCAAGGCCACCACACCGCCGCCGATGAGTGCGGTGGAGCCGGCCCTGCTCTCCACGGCGGTTGTCCGAACCAAGCCGGGCTACACGCTGACCACGGCCTCCAAGGCCAGCCCGCCTAACGCTGCGGAGGCGCTGTCGTTGATCACGTCGCAACGCCTGCGCCCGAAGACCACGGAGGCACCGCCGGTCGGAAGCGGCGTGCTGAAGGCCGCTCGCAAGGGTCCGCGCCGGACCGGGGCGATCATCACCGGCATCGCCGTGGCCGGTGCGTGCGCGACCGCGGTCACGCTGTACGTCACCCGCGGCCAGGACACGGTCAGCACCGTCAGCCAGGAGCCGGCACCACGAGTCCGGGGGCGCACCGTGGGCACCGTGAAGTTCGATACCGAGCCGGCCGACGCGAACATCACGATCGACGGCAAGCTCGCGCACACCGGATCCCCATGGACCACCGAGCTCGAGGCCGGCGTTCATCAGCTGCAGATCGAGCGCAAGGATCACAAGGCGTGGTTGACCTCGCTCGAGCTCGCCGGAGAGGAGACCCAGACCTTGCGCGTCGTTCTCGAACCACTCGGCGCGGCCTCGACGGTGGCCGAAGCGACGCTGATCCTGCGACCCACGCCCCAGGGACTCGATGCGTTCCTCGACGGCAAGCAGCTCCCCGCGAAGACGCCGATCAAGATGCCGATTCCGGTCGGGCCGCACACCATCGTGCTGCACCAGAGCGGTGTCGAGGTCTGGCGTCAGGACCTGGTCGCCAAGGCGAGCACGGACTACGAGTTCTCGCCCGCGATGGATGAGGAGCATCGCGCGCAGCGCACGCAGCCCAAGGTGCGCGCACCGATCCGCGAGCCGGAGCAAGACCTCCAGCCGGAGACCGAGGCGGTCACCCCATCGCCGCCGAAACAGCCCGAGGTCGGGACGCCGCCCGCACCGGCGATCGCGACCGCGCCGCCGAAGGACGAAACGAAGCCATTCCCCGCGCCCGCGAAGCCGGCTCCTGCACTCGCCAACACGCCTCCCGTCGGCCCGCAGATCACGCGCCCCGTCGCGCCGCCCGTGGGCCTGCCACCCACGGCGAACCCGGTTCCACCGACCAGCGTGCCTGTGCCCGGCGCGCCGCGCCGGCCGATCACCGTTCCGCCGAGCGCCGTCACCAAGCTCTCGGGGACCCCGCCCGAGATCAACAAGTCGAAGACCGCCGACCTGCCGCCGGTCGTCACAGCCAAGGTCTGCATCGATGTCGGTGGCAACGTCGCGTCCGCGGACATGCTGACCCGGATCGAGCGGCGCCCCGCGAGCGATTTGATCGAAGCCATCCGATCCTGGAAGTACGCCCCGTACAAACAGTCAGGAATTCCGACACCCGCGTGCTTCGCGATCAGCTTCCGCGTGAAGTGATCCGAAATCTGCCAGTTCGGGCAGGGCAGAAACCCAGACCGTGGCCCGGAGCTGTGATTAGATCGCGGGAGATGAAAGCCCTCGCGGTGGCGACGGTGGTTCTGGTTGGTTGCTCGTTTGCCACGGTGACGGGGCCGCGCACTACCCCGGGCAAGTACCTCGAGTGTACGGTGAGCCGCAGGGCGCCGATCGCGGATCTCGTCACGGGCAGCGTGCTCGTCGCGAGTGGTCTCGCGGTCGCGTACTGGGATCGCCGGATCCAGGACGATCGCTCGACCGGAGCGCCGACGCTCGCGATCACGGTGCCGGCCGTCGTGGCCGGTGTGGTGTTCCTCGCCGCGTCGCAGTATGGCGCGAGTCGCGTCTCGCGATGTCGTGCGGCGCGCGCTGCCGACCGGCGCTGGCAGACGACTCCGTAGCAACCAGACCGGAGCTCAGGACTTGTCGTCCGCGACGATCACGCCGGTGAACATGTCCATGCCGCACACGAACGTGAGCTGACCCGTCGCCGGCACGGTGACCGCGACCTCGACCGGCTTGTTCATCGGCAGATCGACCGGCGCGCCACCCGCGACCTTCACCTGCGCGAGGCAGTCCGCCTCGACGGTGCGCGTGAACACCAGCTTCAACTTCTCGCCCGGCTTGCCGGGGATCTTGTCGGGGCTGTAACCGTCCTTGCCCGCCTCGATCGAGATCGAGCGCACGCCATCGGCTCCTGCCTTGATCGCCGCGGGAGGCGCGGGCTTCGGGGCCGGGTCGCCGTCCTTCTTGCATCCGATGCCGAGGACGATGGCGACGACGGCGATGGCGGCGATGGCGGCGAGGAGCGTGGCGCGCATGTGCGTGCGACGATAGCGCGCCCGGACCTTACAGGCGAGCCGAGGTCGCGCCCGCCGGAGACTGCGACATCGCGGCCACCGGGTCTTCCCAGTTCTCGAACTGGAGGATGCCGAGGTCCTTGAACCGCTCCCGCTGGCGATCCGAGAGCAAGTCCATCTTCTTGATCGCGGGCACGATCTTGGCGAACAGCATCTGACGGAACATCACCTGCCCCTGGTTGTGGAGCGCGATCTCCATGCACTGCTTCGAGGGCAGACCGTTCTTCTCCCAGACCTCCTGGAACAGGAACCGGTCGCGCATCAGCCGCGCAGCCTCGTAGACGAAGTCCTCGCGCTCGCGCTTCACGCTCTCGGGTTGGTCCCGGTAGTAGTCGCGGAGCGAGAGCACGCCGAACGCCACGTGCCGCGCTTCGTCACCCATGACGTACGCGGTGAGCTCGCGAAGCAGCGGCTCCTGGGTGTTCGCGCGGATCATCCCGAACGCAGCGAGGGCGAGACCCTCGACCATGATCTGCATGCCCAGGAACTTCATGTCCCAGCGGCTGTCCTTCAGGATCATGTCGAGCAGCGTCTTCAAGTGCGGATTGCACGGATAGCTGAAGCCGATCTTCGTGTGCACGTAGCGGTTGTAGACATCGACATGCCGCGCCTCGTCAGCGACCTGGCTCGCCGCATAGAGCTTCGAGTCGAGATCCTGCACCGAGTCCACGAGCTGGGCGGTGGCGAGCAGTGCGCCTTGCTCGCCGTGGAGGAACTGCGACAGCGTCCACGCGAACGTATCGATGTTCAAGTTGCGCTTTTCCTTCTCGTTCATCTTGTTGTAGATGTCCGAGCCGAACAGCGGCATCAACTGCTCGGGACCCATCGGCCGCTCGAGATCGACGTCGGTCGTCCACGGCAGCACGTCATCGGAGATCCACTGCCCGCGGACCGCCTTGTCGTAGAGGTCTCGCAGCTTCTCGCGGGTCTCCGTGTAGCCCCACGTGTACGTCACGTCGAGCAGTGCTTCGAGCGTCTCGATCGACGGACCTGCCAGCGGCGGTGCAGCGATAGCAACCATGTAGAGCTCCTCGGAAAACTGAAATTCAGTTCATTTTGAACTGGCGTCGGTGCACCCGTCAAGAGCATTGTGGCGGACATGGTGATGTCCAAGGCCAGGGCCAAGGGCCGCTCGGGGGTGCAGCGTGCGCCCGAGGTGATCCTGCGTGCAACCAAGGAGCCGGATTTCCGGCAGGAACGCTCGCGCCGCAGCTACCTCGCGCTGATCGAGGCCGCCACCGAGTTGTTCGGTGAGCAAGGGTACGACAGCGTAGGTACGCCGGAGATCGCCCAGCGCGCCGGGGTCTCGGTCGGCACGTTCTATCGGTACTTCGATGACAAGCACGAGATCTATCTCGAGACCGCGCGCCGCTGGATGATCACCGCCTACGGCGAGACCATCGCGGGGCTGACCCCGGGTCGGTTCATCGGCCTCGCGCGCCGCGAGACGATCGCGGAGACCGTCTCGATGCTGTTCGAGCACGTCATGGACCGGCCGCACCTGTCGCGCAGCTTCACGGAGATGTCGCTCCGCGATCCGCAGGTCGCCGAGCTGCGCCGCGCGTTCGAGCAGATCAGCGTCGCGCGGCTGACCGAGCTGATCACCGCGATCGTCCCGCGTGAAGTGGTGCCGGATCCCGAGGCTACCGCGTGGGTGCTCTACGGTAGCGCGATGCAGTGCGCGTATGGACTGGCCGGGCACGTCGGCCCGGCGGCGATCAGTGCCGATCGCGCGAAGAAGGCACTCGCTGACTTCGTCGAGCGCGCGCTGTTCCCGCGCTAGGGACTGGTGACAACACCGGTGAGCAGATCGACCGCGGTCGGCTCCGGTGTTCCGCTGACCAGCAGTGCGTGCAGCACGCACGCGATCGAGCGCGCGGCGCAGGTCGAGAAATCGAGGGGTACGATGTACGAGCTGCGCTCGCCGGCCCACACCGCCAGCGATGCATGGTCGACCGCCTCGAGGATCCAGAAGTGCGCGCTGTCAGCGTGGCCCTGCCAGGCGTGCAGCTGACGGGTGGTGTCGATCGAGGATCGCACCGACTCCTTGTTGATGTTCGAGGGGTTGTCGACCCAGCGCTGCACCTTCGCGAGCATGTCGTCGATGTACTGCTTCGGTGCCTGTGCATCCGAGCCGTCGGTCGGGTAGCTCTCGACGACCAGCCGGCACGCGGCGATCGCCGCCTTCACCGCGGCTTTCTGATCGCTAAACAGGGTGCGCCGCACCCACTGCACGAGTCCCTGTGAGAGGTACTCGTCGGCACCGGCCCACGCGTTCGCGACGTTGGTGGAGCTCTCCCCGAGCTCGCGGAGGGATTCTGGATCGGGGCGGTCGCTCGGCTCGGTCATACGTCGAGATAACTTCCTTCAGCAGCGGCAAACACGGGGACGGCCGTGCGAGCCGAGGTCCGCTGCACGACCTCGTCGATCATCTCGTCCGTCGCATCGGGACTGTGATGAAACAGTGCCAGCTTCTTGGCGCCGGCGCGCTCGGCGACGACCACTCCCGCGCGTGCCGGCGAGTGGCCCCAGCCGCGGCGCAGCTCGTAGTCGTGATCGGCGTGCATCGCATCGTGGATCAACAGATCCGCGTCGCGCGCGAGCTCCACGGCTTCCTGGAGCGGCTCGTCGAGGTTTGGATACTCGACGTCGGAGAGGTACGTGACGACCTTGCCATCCCCCTGGATCCGGTACGCCATGGTCCACATGCTGCCGTGGGGCACCGCGACCGTCCGTACCTCGAAGCCGGGGAGCTGGATCGTCTCGCCCGCCGTGATCTCGTCGATCGAGACGCCGGCCGCGAGGTTCTCGAGCCCGTTGAGCGGCGAGTAGTGGGGGGCGAGCTGGTTCTGCAGCGTGTTCTCGAGCGAGCTACCGCTCGTCGACTTCGCACCGAGGATCCGGATCTCGTTGCCCTTGATGAAGAACGGCGTGAAGAACGGCAGCCCCTGGATGTGATCGAGGTGCGTGTGAGAGAGCAGGATCGGCAGCTTGCCCTGCCCTCTTCCGAACTCGCCGCCCATCAGCTGCTTCGCGAGCTCGGTCGCACCGGTGCCGAGATCGATCAGCAGGCGATCGCCGGCGTTGGTGACGAGCTCGACCGAGGTCGTGTTGCCGCCGTAGCGAAGAAACTCGCGACCGGCCATCGCGAACGAACCACGGACTCCCCAGAACCGGATCTTCACGCCGGGCCGAGCCCCGGATTGGTGCGCTCGGGAGGATCGACCGCGAGACCGATCGGCAGCGTCATCCCCTCGAACGACGTCAGCACCTCGAGTCCTACGCCGGCGCCGGCCGCGAGGTAGCGCGCTGCGATCTGATCCATCTGCTCGTCACCGTGCGAGGGCGCGTGGTGATAGAGCACGAGCCTGCGAACGCGCGCCTCGACGCAGATCTCGATCGCCTGATCGGGCGTGGAATGGCCGTAGTGGGGGAACTTCGCGTACTCCTCGGGCAAGAAGTGCGTGTCGTAGACGACGGTGTCCACGCCCTCGAGCCGGCTCAGCAGCGCATCGCGCATCGCGTCGAGCGAGATCCGGTCGTCCGCCGACAGCGGCTCGGGCCCCTTCAGAAAGTGCTGCTTGTGGATCACCTGGTCGAACGGCGCGGTGTCGGCGACATAGGCCCACGACGCGCCGTCGCAATCGACCCGGTAGCCGACGGAGCCGAACGGATGGTTGAGCGCGATCGGCACGATATGGAACGATCCGAGATCGAACTCGACGCCCGGCTCGACCTGATGGAAGTCGAACGTGGCCGGTACTGCCTCGAGCGGCATCGGGAAGAACTCGTGGCGCGTGATGCCGCCGATCACCTGGTGCAGCTCGTCGGCGGCGGTGAGCAATGCGTGCACCGCGATCCGGGTGCCCGGAACGTATGCGGGCGAGAAGAACGGGAGCCCCTGGATGTGATCCCAGTGCACGTGGGAGAGCAGCACGTTGTAGCGCTGCGGCCCCGTGGCCTCGCGCATCAGCTTGTTGCCGAGCGCGCGCAACCCGGTGCCCGCATCGACGATCAAACATTCACCTTTTGCGGAGCGCGCTTCGACGCACGACGTCTGGCCGCCGTAGCGCACGGTGGCCGCGCCGGGCACGGGGTAACTCCCCCGGACGCCCCAAAAGGTGATCTGCATGAACAGTAAGAATTGTATCCCGTCCCGACGAATTACCCAAAGTCGGCCGGGATTTCGTTATTGAAGCAGTCATGAATCCCCAGCCACGGATCCTCGTCATGGGCGCGGGCGGCATCGGCGGGATCGTCGCATCCACGCTGATGGAGGTCGGGTCGGCGGTCACGGCGGTCTCCACCAACGCGTCGATCCGCGCTGCGGTCGACACCCGTGGCTACCGCGTGGTCGACGAGGGAGAGGAGCGCGTGGTCCGCGGGTGGGTCTCGCCGGCGCCCGAAGGAACGTACGATCTGGCGATCCTCGCGACGCAGCCGCCGAACGTCGAGGACGCCGCGCGCACCGCCTTGCCGCACCTCGTGGAGGACGCCCAGGTCGTCGTCCTGCAGAACGGCCTGTGCGAGGAGCGGATCGCCGCGATCGTCGGCGCCGAGCGCGTGGTCGGCGGCATCGTCGCGTGGGGCGCCTCGATGCCGGAGCCCGGTCGCTACGAGCGCACGGCGGCGGGCGGCTTCCAGCTCGGCCGGCTCTCCGGCGGCATCGATGCCGACCTGCGAAGGATTGGCGAGCTGCTCGAGGCGGTCGGACCGGTGACGCTCACCAAGAACCTGCACGGTGCACGGTGGAGCAAGCTCGCGCTCAACTGTGCCGTCTCGGCGCTCGGCACGATCGCCGGCGACCGGCTCGGTCCGCTGGTCCGCCAGCGCAGGTACCGCCGGCTCGCGCTCGAGATCATGACCGAGTGCGTGGCGGTGGCGAAGGCCGAGGGCATCGCGCTCGAGAAGGTCGCCGGCACGCTGGACCTCGAGTGGGTCTCGCTCAGCGAGGCCGACCGCGCGGCCACCGCATCGATGAGCCTGACCGCGAAGCACGCGCTGCTACTCGCCGTGGGGCTGCGGTATCGCCGGATGCGATCGTCGATGCTCGCGGCGATCGAGCGCGGCAGGACGCCGGCGATCGATTTCCTCAACGGCGAGGTCGTGACCCGCGGCAAGACCCACGGGATCGCAACGCCGTGGAACCGGCGCGTCGTCGACACCGTGTGGGACATCGCAAGGGGTACGCAGAGATCGTCGCGCGAGACCCTCGACCGGATGTGCGGTCCCGAGGACCGCCCGAGCACGCCGGCGATCAGTTGACGTCGATCTATGGTGGAACCTTCCGGGTTCCCAGCCACAGCGCGATCAAGCCGAGCAGGCCGACGAGTGCGAGCACGAGGCCGAGCCGTGCGCCGGGTGCCGCGTAGCGCCAGTGGATGTGGTGCATGCCGGGTCCGATCGCCACCGCACGCCGCAGCACATCGGCGGTGAACCACTCCACTGGATTGCCGTCGACGGTGACCGCCCATCCCGCGGCGGGTGACGAGGCGACGACTGCATAACCGTCCGTGTCGGGCGTGCACACGAGGTCGATCTCGCCTTCGTCCCAGGTCGTGACGTTACACGGCACCGGTGGGCCGCGATCGCCGCGCGACGATCCACCGCCCTTGAGGATCACCGTGCCGCGCAGGACGTTCGTCCCACCGCCCGCTGCGAACATCAGATCCATCGCATCGCGCGCCGCAGATGCCCACTGCCAGCCTCGCATCACGGACGCGAGCGGCGCGACGGGCAGCGAGACCAGCGACCATCGGCCACGCGCGCCGAGCTCGGTCATCTTGTTGAACGTGACCACGCTGGTCGGCAGGATCGCGAGCTCGATGCCGAACCGATCGAGCAAGGCCCCACCCTCGCGCGCTGCCGCGAGCCACACCTGATCGTGATCGGGTAACCGCGCCGGGTCATCGCTGTGCGCCGCGGCGATTCCCCAGCGCCACGGCGTGGTGCCGCGCAGGGTGGCCACCGCATCGCCGAGCGTATCGGGGACATCAGGCATGATCACCGGGCGGAACATGCGAGCGGGGCGTGGTGCTGCGTCGGCCGCGGCGGCCCATGGCGGTGGATCGATGACGAGGTCGCGCGCCACCGTGGGGGACACAGCGTGCAGCGCGCCCACACCAGGCAGCACGAGCAGCGCCAGCACCAACGGGATCGCCTTCGCGCGCGGGCGCCAGGCGATCGCGATCACCGCAGCGATGCACGCGACACCGAACCCACCGTCGAGCAGCGCGCGGTCGATCGCCGGCGCGGCCTCCGGGTGACGCGAGCGCAGCGCACCGAGCGCACCGAGCGCGAGCACGCTGCAACCGGCGCCCATGGCGAGCGCGAGCACGGCGCGGCGCTTGCCGGCGAGCAGCGCGTCGAGACCACCACCGGCATGCGCTGCGAGGACCAGGACCAGCGCGCCGACGTGCAGCTCCGGTGCACCGAGCCACGCCGGCCACCCACCACGGCCGGTGACCAGCGCGAGCACGATCGACCCGCCGATCAAGCCGAGCACCCGGCGGTCCGGCGTGATCACCGCGGCCAGCGCGAGCAGCGGAGCACCGACGAACAGGCTCGGTGCCCACGGCGCGTCACCGGCGACCGCGCCGAGCGCACGAGCGGAATCGAGCGAACCGAAGCTCCCGGGCACGATCAGCTCGAGGATCCGGGCGACCGGCAAGCCGAACTGGGTCGCACCGGCGCGGTCTCCGGAGCCGAGTGCCAGTGCCGCGGGCATCCACTGCGCAGCGGCGATCACCAGGCCTCCGCCGATCGCGGCCACGAGCCAGCCGACCCGCGCGCGCCGCGCACCGAGCACGCTGACCAGCGCAACGGCATCGAACAGCACCGCGACCTCACCGACCAGACCGATCGCGCCGAGCAAGAGCGCGATCGCGATCGCCGAGCGCGCACGGGTGCGACGATCCGCGGCGTCGTGAAGCGATCGCGCGGCGACTCCGAGCCACGGCAGGTGCGCGAGCGCGGGCATGGCACCGCGCACGATCGCGCTGCCGAACACGCCGGCGGTCACCACGAGCACGCCCGCGACCAGCGCCGCCGGATCACTCGCGGCTCCCTTGCGTCGCGCCCACACGGCCACGCCGAGCGCGGCCCACGCCAGGTGGAGCAGCAGGATCAGATCGAGCGCGCGCGGCGAGACTGCGATCCAGAGCAACGGATACATGGCGCCGTGCCCAGGCTCGGCCGCGAGCGGAACGCCCAGCCCCGATCCGTCCCACCACTCGGGCAGCGCACCGTGCTGGACGTGATCCGCCGCTGCGAGCCGCGAGGGGGCGACCTCGGTGTGATACCGCAGGTCGTCCCAGGTCTGGCCACCGGCGATCACGCGCGCATGCACCACGATCACCGCGACGGCAAGGGCCAGCGCGACCAGCGGAAGCGATCGCGCCGACGTCACGTCGCGACTATACCGGCCTTGACACGCGAGCAGTGCGAGTCGAAAACCTCTGTGTGCTTCGGATGCTGTTGTTGCTCGGCGCTCTTGCGGCCTGCAATCGCGGTGCGTCGGACGGCCCGCCCTGCGGCGCAGTCGGAGCGAAGTTCATGGCGCTCGCCAAGGACGACCTCGAGCACAAGGGGGCCGCGATCGACGAGTCCGTGCGGCGCGCGGTCGAGGCGCAGCTCCCCGCCATGCGCGACTCGATCGTCCACGTCTGTGCGGATTCGACGTGGAGCGGCGGCGTGCGGAAATGCCTGGTCGATGCGAATGATCGAGTCGGCTTCGAGGCCTGCGAGCAGCAGCTCACGGATCCCCAGCGCCAGGCGCTCGATCGGGCCGCGCGCGGCGAACCCACCGAGGGCGACTCCAGGTGACGGATTCCGTGGTACACGATCGGAGCTAGGGATGGAGATCGACTTTCAGTACGTCCTCTCCGACACCGAGGCCAAGACGCGCCTCGAGCTTCTCGGGCAGTACCTGATGAACCGGCATGGCATCAAGGTCACCTGGATCGACGCGAGCCGCGCTCGGTTCTCGGGCAAGTACCTCCTCGTCAAGATCGAGGGAGAGCTATCCCTTGGTAACAGCCACGCCCAGTTCAAGGGCGAGGACCCGGGGTTCCTGTTGCGCGCGCGCGCGAAGGACTACATCCAGGGCAAGCTGGCGAAGTATCTCGACCCCAAGAACGCGGTCGCCGACCTAGCCAAGGACTGAGCGACTACCAGCGAGCTGTCGCGAGCTCGCGCACGGCGACCGCAACGGCTTTATCGGCCGCGGCGGCGCTCATGCCCTGACGCTCGAGTCGCCGCTGCAGGCGCTCGATGATGCTCCAGATCGACAGCTCGTTCGGTGCCTTCATGTTGATCTCCACGTGCGACGTTCGTTGACGGTCTAACCCCTGCCCCGCATCCCCCATTCCTTGGACGTCGGGAGGCCGCCAGTGGTTGCGCGCTGGCATGGTTCTCGCTAGGTGTGGCGATGTAGGTTCGGCCGGCGATGAAGCTTGTCACCTGGAACATCAACTCGATTCGCGCACGGACGTCACGGCTGGTCGCGTGGCTCGAGGCACAGCGGCCCGACGTGGTCTGTCTGCAGGAGACCAAGGTCGAGGATCCGGCGTTCCCACTCGAGGCGTTGACGAAGCTCGGCTACCAGGTCGCGATGTTCGGGCAAAAATCCTACAACGGCGTGGCGATCCTCTCGACCGCGCCGCTTGCGGACGTGACGCGCGGCTTTGGCGATGACGTGCCCGACGACGAGGCCCGGGTGATCGCGGCGACCACGCACGGCGTTCGCGTGGTGTGCCTCTACGTGCCCAACGGCCAGGATCTCGAGTCCGATCGTTATCCCTACAAGCTCGCCTGGTTCAAACGTCTGCGGGCGTTTCTGGAGCGTACGAGCTCTCCGGACCGGTCGATCGTCGTGTGCGGCGACATGAACGTGACCGCTGACGACCAGGACGTGTGGTCCCCGGCAGCGTGGAAGGACCAGATTCACTGCACGCCCGCCGAACGTGCGGCGCTCGCCGAGGTCCGCGCGTGGGGCCTCGACGACGTGTTCCGCAGCCTCCAGCCCGCCGGCGGCGTGTGGTCGTGGTGGGACTACCGGGGCGTGTCGTTGTTCAAGGATCAGGGCCTGCGCATCGATCACATCCTGACCAGCGCGCCGATGACCGCGCGCTGCACCGCCTGCGTCATCGATCGCGCCGCCCGGAAGGGCCAGGATGCGAGCGATCATGCGCCGGTGATGGCGACCTTCGGACTATAGTCGAGGCGTGCGTTTCGCCCTGATGCTCGTCGCCAGCCTGGTCCCCGCCATCGCGGTGGGCAACGGCCGCGCGCCGCTGACCAACGGCGTATTCCTGCGTCCCGGGGACGACCACTCGCTCTACGTGCGCACCACGTTCGGCCTGCTGATCAGCCACGATGACGGCTGCACGTTTCGCTGGGTCTGCGAGAAGGCGATCGGCTACGGCGGCGAGTTCGATCCCAAGTACGCCGTGGCCACCGACGGGACGATCTTCGCCACGACGTTCACGGGCCTGCGGATCAGCCGCGACAGCGGCTGCACCTGGACCACCGCCACGGCGCAGGCTCCGGTGACCGACCCGGGACGGATCGCCGACATCTGGATCGACGCACTCGACATCGGCCCGAACGGCGACGTCTGGGTTGCCACCGCCGAGAGCGCGAAGCCGAACGACGTGTATCGCTCGACCGACAATGGCGTCACGTTCACGCCGATGGGCCTGGGCTCGCAGGTCGTGTGGTGGAAGAGCATCAAAGTCGCGAAGTCGGACCCGCGGCGGGTCTATGCCGCGGGCTATCAGGTGGCCGGATCCGCGGCCGCTCACCTCATGCGCTCCGACAACGGCGGCACGACGTGGACCGAGATGCCCCTGCCGCCGAACGTGCTCTACGGATCGACCCCGACGATCCACGTGCTGGCCGTCGATCCCGCCGATCCGGATCACCTGTACATCCGCTCGCTCGAGGCGAACCCGCCGGTCGGGGATCGGGTCTATCGATCGCATGACGGCGGGGCCACGTTCACCGAGGTCGCGGTGACCACGGACCTCGTGCGCGACCTGATCGTGCGCTCCAACGGCAGCGCGCTGATCGCGACGATCAACGGCGGGACGTTCGAGTCCAAGGCCGCGACCGGGGAGTTCGCGCGGATCGGCAAGACCCTCCCGATCTCGCAGGACCTCCGGCCGCCGAAGCTCGGCTGTCTCGCGCAGAAGCCGGATGGCACGCTCGTCGGCTGCGGCGCGAACTGGGGGCCGGACTACATGGCCGTCGGACGTGCGAGCGATCCGCTGGCCTGGCAGAAACTGTTCCGGTTCGTGGAGCTCGCGGGACCGAACACCTGCGCCGCGGGCACGACGAACGCGGAGATGTGCGAGCCGCTGTGGCCCGCGCTGCAGAAGCAGTTCGAGGCCACCGGCCACGGGTCGTGCAACGCGCTACCCGATCTCGAGATCCATGACCTGCCGACGCCGGCGGTGAAGAATGGCAGCGGCTGCTGCGATTCCGGTGGCGGTTCGCCGGGCGGCCCGCTCGTACTGTCGTCCATCGCGGCGGCGGTGCTCCTCCGCCGTCGCTACACCGCGTCGCGCCAGCTCGGATAGCGCAGCACCACGCCGAGCTCGTCCTTCATGCGGTGATTGGCGATCCGCCGGTCCGCCGTGAGCATGCCGGCGACCTCCGGCGCCACGCTGTCCGCGGGTACGCGCGGCGGTGCGGCCACTCCGAGCTGCGCGGCGAGGGTGTCTGCGACCTCGCCGATCGGCGCCGGATCATCATCGGCGATGTTGATCGCTCCGCGGACCTCGGAGCGTCCCGCGCGCACGATCGCCTCGACCAGATCATCGACGTGGATCCGGCTGACGTGGGCGCTGCCGTCTCCGATGATTCGGTAGCTGCCGGCGCGCAACCGATCGACGAGGCCGCGGCCCGGTCCATGAATGCCGGCGACCCGCAGCGACACCCACGGGATCCTCGACTCGCTGAGCGCACTCTCGGCAGCGACCCGGGCTGCGCCGGCTGGCGTGATCGGTGAGATCGGCCACTGCTCGTCGACCCACGCACCTCCACCGGCCGCGTAGACCCCGGTCGACGACACGTAAACGATGCGCCGGGCGTGAGCACAGGCCGCGAGCAGGCCGCGGATCTCCGCGCCGGCCGTGGGCCCCGGCGGTGCGAGGCACACGACGATCGCGTCGGCCGGGATGATCCCGAGGAGGGTCGCCGGATCGGCCAGGTCCGCCGCCACGCCCCGCGCGCCGAGCTGACCGGCCGTAGCCTCGGCGTCCGCCGCGGCACGACGGGTGATCGTCAGATCGGCTCCCTGCCCGACCAGGACCCGCGCTAGCCGTGATCCGGTGTAGCCGCAGCCGATCAAGACCCAGGGCGCTGACATGCAACGAGTTTGCGCCGCGGGTCTGACGCTGGCTACGATCATCGCGTGCGCCATACTGTCCTCTTGTTCGTCGCGGCGTGTACACCTCCACGCGGTCCGGAGCGCGCGGACGCGCCCGACGTTCGGCCGATGGATCAGCAGCGCCGGTTCACGATCTGGCTCGGAGGTGCGCAGGTCGGCACCGCGGTCGAATCGGAGCGCTGGTCGGAGGACGGCCTGATCTTGCGCCGCACCGAGGCGCTGCAGTTCCTGCGCGGCGATTCCCCGGTCGCGGTGACCACCACGATCGAGATCCACGCCTCGCGTTGGCTCGTGCCCTCGTTCGTCCAGTGGACCGAGCTCGGTACCGGCGAGCGTCATGGCGAGGCGCGACGTGACACGCGCGGCTGGCACGTCATCCTCGATGGCGCGCAGCTCACATTGCCGGCCGCCGCGGTCCCCGCCGAGCTGGTGCCGCTCGTGATCCGGCGCGATGGTCAGTTCACCGGTGCGGTGTTCCTGCCCGCGCGCGGGTTCGTCACCGGCTCCGGTCGCATCACGCCCGCCGCACCGTCGCGCCTGGTCGCCCGGCTCGCGCTCGATGCGGGTCCGATCGTGGAGGCCACGATCGATCTCGGTGCCGATGGATCACCGGTGCGCGTCGTCGATGGCGAGGGCGTGATCGCGATGCGCGCCACCGACGCGCAGGCCACCGCTGCGTTTCCGCTCGTGGATCTGATCGCTGCCACCTCGGTGCCGCTCACCGGCACGCGCGTCCGTGGCCACCGCCTCGCGCTGATCGGCGATCTCGCGCTGCCCGCGGTCCCCGCGCAGTCCGCGCACGCCGCCGATGCGAGCCTCGAGCTCGAGCTGTCGGCATCGCTCCCTGGCGGTCTTCCCGCCGGTCCCGACGGCATCGATCGCAGCTCCGAGATCACGATGCTGGTCACCGCCGTGCGCGCGCGGATCTCGCCCGATCTGCGCGCCGGTGCTCCGACCCCTCGCGATGCGGCGGCCGCAACGTCCGGCGACTGCACCACGTTCGCCCTCGCGTACGCCGCACTCGCGACGCACGCCCACATCCCGACCCGCGTGGTCACCGGCCTGCGCGTCGATGGCGATCGGTTGATTCGCCACCGCTGGGCCGTCTCGTGGACCGGCCGCGCGTGGATCGCGGTCGATGCCGCGTTCGGTGCAGCGCCCGCCGGCGGTGACCTGATCGGCCTCGCGATTCACGATGCCGACGACGCCGGGCTGATCGCTGGCGAGGCCGCGCTGACGCAGGTCCGTGCCGCAGCCTGGCTATGAGGTACGTGCCTGTGAGCTTCGCCGCTAGCCTGCGGCGCGGCAGGCCCACAGGGCGCGATGGATCGCGGCCTCGTCGAGGCCATCGCCGATCAGCACGAGCTCGCTGCGGCGCGGAGCAGCGCCCCACGGCTCGAGCTGACGGAGCTCGGTGCGGATGCCGGCGCGCTCGACGAAGCCGCGGCGATCGTCGCCCGCGAGGTTCACGAAGCCCTTCGCGCGCACGAGCCGCTCGCCGAGCGCCGCGAGTACGGCGAGCACGCGATCGCCGACCAGCGGCGCATCGTCGACGAACGTGACCGCGACGATCTGGTTCTTGTGCGCGTGGGCGTGCTCGGTGTGAGCGTGGTGCTTCGCCGGCTGCGACCACGCACGCAGCTTGCGCGGCTCGACCACCCACGAGGTCATCGCGCGCGCACCGGCGCCGTCGGCAGGGAAGCTCGCCCGCTCGGCGTGGGGAGCGAGCTCGTCGAGCAGCGCGTGGGTGGCGCGCACGGCGTCGATCGAGGCGACATCGAGCTTCGCCAGCAGCACGCGATCGGCGGACATCACCTGCTCGCGCGCCTCGTCGCGCAGCCGTAACGCTGCGCCACTGGCCTCGGCATCGACGACGCACACCACGCCGGCCGGGAGGATTCGATCACGCACCTTGTCGGGCACGCGGATCAGGCCATCGAGGATCGCGGCGGGCTCGGCGATGCCGGTGGTCTCGAGCACGACGTGATCGGGCTCGCTGCGCGCGATGATGTCGCCGATCCCGTCCCACAGGTCATTCTTGATGTCGACCTTGCAGCATACGCAGCCGCCCGCGAGCTCGAGCACGTCGCCACCGCGTCCGATGATCAGCTGGGTGTCGATCGAGATCCGGCCGAGCTCGTTGACCAGCACCGCAATCTTTTTGCCCACTCCATGGCCATGCTGCGCCGCCAGCATCCGGTTCAGCGCCGTGGTCTTGCCGGCACCGAGCCAGCCGGTGAGGATCGTGAACGGAACCCGGTCAGCCATGGGGCACGCTAGCGACGGAACAGGACGCGCTCGACGACGTTCGCGAGCACCTCGCGGACGAACGGGCGAACCACGAACGCCTCGGGTCCACCCTCGGCGCCGACGTCGTAGATGTCGATGTACGACGACGTCATCATCACGACCGGGATGTCCGTGGTGCTGGCGTCGCCCTTGATCCGGCGACAGACCTCCGCCCCATCGATCTTCGGCAGATCGGAGTCGAGCAGGATGACGTCGGGCGGCTCGTGCTTGACGCGAGCGAGCGCACTCGCACCATCGCGCGCCACCTGCACCACGTGACCGCGGCCCGAGAGGACCTTGACGATCAGGCGGACCACATCCGGTTCGTCGTCGATTACGAGGACCCGCGCCATGGAGTCACCCTACCCCGGGCTCACTCGTCGAGAACGGAGCGCAGACAGGTTTTCGCGACCGGCGATTCCCAGTCGCGCTTGTTCACGAAGTACGCGCGGATCGTCCCGTCCTTGTCGATCAGCGCGCTCTCGGGGACCGCCTTGATGCCCCACGCCGCGGTGATCTTGCCGATGTTGCCGTCACCGGCCGGGGGATCGAGGAAGACCTTGAACGGCGTGCCGTTCGGGAGCGCCTGGCTGTAGGCCTTCAGCGCGGCCGGCAGATCGAGCGCACCCGGAGGGAGCCGGAACGTGGGTGCGAGACCTTCGACGAGCGCGACGAGCACGCTGGACCAGTCGTGATCGGAGGCGAGCGCGAGGACCACGAAGTCATCGCTCGCCATCTCGTCGGCCATCGCACTCAGCGCGGGCTTCTCGGTCTTGCAGACGCCACACCACGACGCCCAGAAGTTGAGCAGCACGACCTTGCCGCGGAAGTCCGACAGCCTGACCGGCTTGCCCTGGTGATCGACCGCCGTGAAGTCCGGCGCACGCACGGGCAGGCTGCACGGTCCACCGCCGCCACACAGCGCAGCGTTGAGCGGTTGATCGCCGCGGAGTCCCCGGCAGGCGGCCTTGGTCTCGCGTGCGGCGGCATTCGGCACCATCCACACGAACGCAATGCCCATCATGAGGCCGAGCAAGGCCACACCACCGCCCACCGCGAGCACGCGAGGCTGAATGATGATGCCCTTGGCAGGTGGCGACGTATCGACCATCAGCCACACCTTAGCCGATTCTCCGCTATGCTCAAAGGCATGACGGTGCGCGGCGCGCTCAGTACCATGCCCGCCGAAGATGTCCTCGAGTGGGTCGCCCGGCGCAGACTGACCGGCCCGATCACGTTCGATCGCAAGGGTCTTGCACGCAGTCTGGTGATCGAGAACGGCAACATCGTGTGGGCGAGCTCGAATCGGCGCGACGAGCAACTCGGTGTGATCCTGGTAAAGAGCGGCCTGGTCGCGGAGCGCGCCCTCGCCGATGCCCTCGAGACCCGCGCCGAGACCGGAGTGCCGCTTGGCAAGGTGCTGCTGATGTCGGGGCTGATCAGCGAGATCGACCTGGTGGACATCCTCGCCACCAAGATCCGCGAAGCGGTGACGGACATCATCACCTGGACCGATGGCACGTTCGACCTTATTCCCAAGATCCAGCCTCCGGCGACCGGCGTGGTGGCCCAGCTCGCGGTCGACATCTGCCTGACCGTGGCGCGCCGCCGGGCCGAGCGGATGACCGAGATCATGGGCGTGCTCGGAGCTGATGACGTGACGTTCTATGTGCCGCCGAGCGCGCCGCCCCCGAAACGGGAGGACGGCTCGGTGCTCGATCACCAGAAGATCTGGGCACTCGCGGGCGATCGGTACACCGCGGCCGACATCGCCGCCGCGTTCGCGGGCGAGCGGTTTGGCGTCTACGATGCGCTGGTCAAGATGGTCGAGACCGAACGGCTCACCGTGGATCGCCGGCATCGCGAGCGCACGAACTCCGCGGTCGAGCTCGCCGCCGGTGCGCGCGGCCGGCTACGCCAGGGCGATCGCGCGGGAGCGCTCGCGATGGCCACCCAGGCGCTGCATCAGGACCCGAGTGACTCCGAGGTGCGCAAAACATTCGCGCAGATCGAACGAGCGAGGGTCGCAGAGGTGGCGCGGCAGCTGCTATCGCGCCATCGTGTCCCGCGCCGGCTGATCATGGACCTGACCTTTCCACCGCCCGAGCTCCAGCTCACCGATGCCGAGATCGAGCTGGCGGAGCGTGTGGACGGACGCTGGGATCTGCTGTCCCTGATCCGATCCGCGAACGTGCGTGAGGCCGAAGCACTCCTCGCGTTCTCACGGCTCGGCGAGGTTGGCGTGGTCGACCTCGGATGAACATGGAAGCGACCGTGCCCACCACCGCGATCGATCGCCAGCGCCTGTTGCCCCGCAGCGGTATCGGCGTCGATGGCGCATGGCTCGTGATCGCACCTCCGGGAAATCCGATCATCCGGCTCGATTCGCGACTGCTCGATCGCGTCGAGTTGATCGGCCGCTCGCCGACCGGACCGCTCGTGTGGTCGGGCGTGGCCACCGCCGGCGTCGCCGCGGCGGCGCTGTCGATCGTGCCCGGTGGCGTGTTCGCCTGCGCAGGCCTCGCGTATCTCGCGCACGAGCGGTTCAGCGAGGCGCGGCGTCGCTTGCGCAGCCGAGACCTGTTGCTCGCGCTCGGCGATCTCGAGGTCGCGCTTCACGTGGCCGACGGACCCGAGGCCGCGAAGGGCATCGCCGATCAGCTCGCGCCGTACACCCGAGATGCACCGATCACCCGGCCCGAGGTCTACGAGGATGCCAAGCGCCGGATGCGCGCGCAGGCCGAGGGCAAGGGCGAGGCCTCCGCGATGCGCGAGCTCGAAAACGCGCTGCTCGTCGGTGCCGACGTGGTGTTCCTGCGTGGTGACTACCTGCAGGTCGGCCAGGTGGCGTTCCGGATCTCGGAGGTCCGCGAGTACGCGCTGCGCGGCGCGAACCTCCCACTCACCGGCGGCCGCCTGCTGCAGGCCGCGATGGGCTTGCTGGTGGTCGCGGCGGATGGCCGCGCCAAGGTCGGCGAGGACGTCCAGCTGCTGAGCAAGCGGATCGCCGACTACGAGTCGTGGTCCGGTCACACCGCCGGCCGCTGAGAGTGAGAGATCGATCAGCCGGGTGATGTCATCAGCCGGACCTCGAACGAGGTGCCCTGCCCGAGCTCCGACGTCGTATCGATCGTCGCTCCCCATGGCGTGAGCACGACGCGCGCCTCCTCGCCCACGGCTGCGGCGTGATCGTTGCCGGCGCCGTTGTCGGCGATCTGCACGACGGCCCATCCGTCCTCAGGGAACACGCGCACGCTGATCGTGCTGCCCTCGAGCGAACGCGCGCTGTGCGCACAGATCGCCACGATCTGCGCGACCAGCAGCGCCAGCGTCCCCGGCGTACCACGCACCGCCGGAGTCGCGGTGAGATCGATCAATAGCTCGATGCCCGAAGCGAGGTGATGCCCGGCGAGCCGCAGCCCACTCTCCACCGCGGTGGACAGATCGAACCACCCCGGGGGATCGTTATCGAGAGCTCGGTCGAGCTCGTCGAGCCGGCGCGCGAGCGTGGTGGCCTCGAGGTACGCGGCAGCGAGATCCTGGCGCAGCGTCTGGAGTGAGCGCCACGGATACGGCGTGGGTCCCGTCGAGTTTGCGACGTGACGCTCGAGGTGATCGACGACGAGGGCCAGTCGGTCGCGGAGCGCGCGCATCGGATCAGCGAGCTGCTGTGCGATCTCGATCGCGACGTTGCCAGCGACGCTGGGTCGGGGGGTGTCGCTCATAGACTGCCCGTGAGCAGGAACCAGGTCTCCGTGACGCCGCCGAGCTGCAGCCCGCGCGCCCAGCCGATCTCGAACGTTCCGGGCACGAAGTAGCCGAAGTACGCGTCGACGCGGAGCGCTGCACCGACCGAGGTCCGCAGGTTGCGCCCCGCGTTGAATCGCACGTCGAACGCGGTGCCGGTATCCGAGAGCAACGCCATGTGCACGCGCCGGAAATAGATCGGCAAGGTCGAGATGCCGTGCTCGATCTGGAACAGCTCCTGCCGGTACTCGAGGTTGAGCAGGTGGTACTGGTTTCCGACCAGCGTCCGCGCCGGATAGCCGCGCAGGTAGCCGGAGATCCCGGTGCGCGTGCTGTTGACGATCGACATCGCGACGTCCTGCGGTGGCACGCCACCGAGCCCGAACGAGCCCGAACGGACGAGATCGCCCGCACGCAGCGAGCCCGCGATCCGGGCCGAGATCACAGGCGTGTTGCCCCACAGCCGGCGCGCGAGGCTGGACGAGTAGCTCACGGTGACATTGCGGTAGGTCGCGCCGAGGGCCGGGTGATCGAGCCGCAGCGCCACCGCCGCATCGAAGCCACTCTGTGGACCGATGCCGTAGGTCGCGCTCTTGGTCGTCGAGAACGCCATCCGGGTTCCCACACCAGCCTGCACGTAGTCGGTGTTCGGGATCAGCGGCACGCGCTGGTTCGGATCGAGCACGAACATCGGCGGATCGACCTGGCGGAACCAGTCGACATCGTAGTCGAACGAGAGCGTCCAGCTGGTTCCCGGCCGCGACTCGAACGGGATGCTCGAGGACAACGTCCCGCTCCAGTCCTCCTCGGTGAACGACTTGTTGACGCCATCGATCCGATAGCCGCCACGGTCGAACACCGTGCGTCCCATCGCGAGCCGCAGCGGGAACCGCAACCCGGTGTAGCCATAGGACGCGCCGATGCTGGTACGGCCATCGTCGAGGGTCGTGCCGATCGAGAGGTTGTAGAAGTGGAGGCCCACCGCATCGGAGCCGCCGGTCTGGATCGTCGCGCTGGGTGTGCTGCCCATCTGCAGCGTCCCGGTCCAGGTCTGGGGCGCGAGCGTCTCGAGCGGACGGTACGGGCGCGGCTGCGTGACCGCGGTCTCGTCATCGCGGATCACGAGCGGAGGCGGCCGATCATCGAGCATCTCGTGCGCGGGCAAGAAGCGGCTCGGATCGATCGGCAGCTCGAACACGTCGAAGCCGCCCTTGGCCACCGCACCGAGGAACACCAGCCGCTGATTGTCGGGTGATGCATGCGGCTGGAACGCGCCGCCGAGCACGTTGGTGACCTGCCAGGTCATGCGGTCGCGGGTGTCGAACGCATAGATGTTCGAGATGCTGCTGCGATCGCTATCGAAGTAGATCCAGCGGCCATCCGCCGACCACGACGGCGCCATGTCGATCGCCCGATCGTGGGTGATCTCGTCGACGGCCCCGCTCGCGACGTCGACGACCAGGATGTCGCGGTAGCCTTCGCTGCGCCACGGCGAGAACGCGATCTTGGTTCCATCCGGAGACCACGCCGGCTGATACGCCTGATCGTAGCGAGCGCCCTTCCAGATCACCTTCGGCGTGGCACCGGGCGCGGCATCGATCACCGCCAGCACGCTCTCCGAGTGCTGGTTCATCGAGAACGCGACCCGGCGGCCATCTCTCGACACGGACGGATCTCGCGCGCGTGCTCCTGTGGTCAGCCGCGTGGTCTCGTGGGTGCGCGCGTCCCAGCGAAACACGTCCTGGTACGAGTAGTCCCGGCGGAACTGGCGGCCCTGCTCGTACACGATCGAGCCATCGGTCTCGAGGGAGAACGGCCCCATCGCCTCCGCAGAGATCACGTCGCGCGCCTGCGAGACGTCGCCGCCCACCGGCATCGCGCGCACCATCGCGTTCGAGTAGCCATCGTACTGCAGCCACACGATCTCGCGGCCATCCGCGGTGTACTGCGCCCACAGGTTCCCCTCGGCGCTGGTCGTCAGCTGGCGACCGGCCACCAGGCCGCGGCGCTCGGCAGCCATCTCCTGCATGCCGTAGCGATCGCGGAGGTAGCGCTTCCAGTCACCGAACAGCTCGGTGAACGGCTGCCCGACGACCTTCGCGATCTGGCGGTTGAGCGCGAACGGGGGCGCGTAGCCACCCGAGGTGTGCCCCATCTTGCGCAAGGTGTCGTCGCCGAACCGATCGAACACGTAACGCAGGAAGTGCGAACCGTACACGTACGCCGCGTTGCCACGAGGATACTGGCGAGGCGCGCCGCTGATCTCGTCGATCCGGAGATCGCGGTTCTCGTGACGGGCGATCCGGATGAACTGATCGAACCGGGTGCCTCGGTTGCGCCCACCGGCCGATCGCTTCGATTCCTCGTAGACCGCGACGCCCTCGATGAGCCAGCGCGGCATGATCTGGTTCGGCGCCCAGGTCTTGCCGAAGATCCGGTTGTAGATGTTCGGCAGGCCCGACATCGTGTCGAGATGAAGGACGTGCGTGTACTCGTGCGCGGTCAGCCCGTACAGCCAGTCATCGTGATCGTCGAGCTCGGTGAAGCTCGAGGGCCCCGTAGCGTACAGCGTGATCGCGTTGCGGGGCAGCACGCCGGCGAAGCCGTTCGCGCTGTCGGTGTCATCGACGAGGACGATGATCGTCTTCTCGCTCGGGACGTGGTCGAGCGCCGGAACCAACGTGCGGTGCGCGCGCTCGGCGACCACCGCGATGCGGCGCGCAACGTCGTCGAGTGGCTCGTAGTAGTGGATGACGAAGTGGTCGCTCTCGACCGTTCGGTAGTCGCGCCGCGGATCGCCGGCATCCGCCGGGGTGGTCGCAGCCAGCACCACGGCGGCCGCGACCAGCGCACGCGTCATGCGCGGCCCTTCCGATGCCCCGCCAGGCTGAACACGTACTCGGAGACCATCGCGCGGACCTCGGCCGCCGTGGCGAGGCGGCGCACGCGGCCGATCAGCGCCTCGGCCTCGACCACGGTGAGCGCCCGGATCGCCGCCTTCACCTCGGGCACCGAGACCGCGCTCATCGACAATTCGCGGATCCCGAGGCCGATCAGGATCGGCGCGATCATCGGCTCGCCCGCCATCTCGCCGCACACGGTGACCGGGATCCCCGCGGCCTTCGCGGCCTTCGCCACTGTTTCGATCAGCCGCAACAGCGATGGATGCAGCGGCTCGTAGAGGTAAGAGACGTACTCGTTCACGCGGTCGACGGCCATCGTGTACTGGATCAGATCGTTGGTACCGATCGAGAAGAAGTCGGATTCCTGCGCGAGCAGATCCGCGGTCAATGCGGCCGACGGCATCTCGATCATGATCCCGAGCTTCACGTTCTCGTCGAACGCGGTCCCCTGCGCGGTGAGCTCCGCCTTGACCTCGTCGACCACGGCCTTCGCCGCGCGCAGCTCGGAGATCCCGGAGATCATCGGAAACATGATCTTGAGCGGGCCGTGGGCCGATGCGCGCAGCAGGCCGCGCAGCTGCGACTTGAACAGATCGCGCCCGATCTCGGACAGGCACAGCCGGATCGAGCGCAGGCCGAGCGCGGGGTTCGCCTCCTCCAGCCGGGCGTCCTCGAGGAATCCGGCGAGCTTGTCGGCGCCGAGATCAAACGTGCGGATCGTGGCGGGCAGCCCGCCGAGCCGATCGAGGCACTTCACCGCGGTGGTGTAGTGCAGCTCCTCGTCGGGCAGCGTGGCGTGCCCCATGAACAGGTACTCGGTGCGGAACAGGCCCACGCCCATCGCCCCGTAGTCGAGCGCGTCGTCGAGCTCGTCAGGGCCGTCGATGTTGCAGTACAGCTGGATCTCGACCTCGTCGCGGGTACGCCCCGGCAGGTCGCGCATCGAGTGGAGCACCGCGCCGGCGGCGACCTGACGGCGCTGCTCCTCGCGGAACTCGGCCACCGTGGCGGCCGCCGGATTGACGATCACGATGCCAGCAGCGCCATCGATCAGCACGAGGTCATCGGTCTCGATCATCTCGGTGATGTTCTCGAGCCCGACGACTGCGGGGATCTCGTGCGCGCGCGCGATGATCGCCGTGTGAGAGGTCTTGCCGCCCGCGTCGGTGATCAGGCCGGAGACCGCGGCCTTGTGCAGCTGTGCGGTATCGGCCGGTGACAGGTCGTACGCCACGACGATCGCATCGGGCGGCGGTGACAGTGGGCCGGTATCACGACCGAGCAGGTTGCGGAGCGCACGCTCGAACACGAACTCGACGTCGGTCTTGCGCTCGCGGAGGTATTCGTCCTCGATCTGATCGAACACGCCAGCGATATCGTCGACCGCCTTGCGCAGGCCCCACTCCGCGTTGATCAGCTCCTCGCGAATGTAGCCAACGGCAGCGCCGACCAGGTGCTCGTCGTGGAGCATCATCTGGTGGGCGGTGATGATGTGGTAGTCGCTCTCGTTCTCGCTCGCCAGCTTCTCCTTGATCTTGGCGAGTTGCTTGTCCGACGCCGCGATCGCCTTGTAGAGCCGCGCGATCTCGGTGTCGACGTCGTCGGCCTCGATGTGATGGCGCGGCGCCTTCAGCGTGTCGCGGCCGATCAGATACGCGCGCCCGAACGCGATGCCCGCCGAGACTCCGAGTCCCTGACGTCGCAGCTCGGGCCGTTCGCTCATCGTGGGCCCATCCCGATCACTTGCCCTCGCCGAACTTGTCGTCGATCAGCGCGCAGATCGCCGTCACGGCATCGGCCGCCTTGTCACCCTTCGCCTTGATCGTGACGGTGGTCCCCTTGCTCGCGACGAGCATCAGCACGCCCATGATGCTCTTGCCGTTGACCTCGTGACCTTCCTTGGTCACCGTGATCTCGCACGGGAACTTCGATGCCGTCTGCACCAGCTTCGTCGCGGCACGGGCATGGAGCCCGAGCTCGTTCTGGATCAGCAGTGACTTCTCTGCGCGATCATCCGCTGCCATCACGAACCCCTCTCGACATCTCGATGCCTGACAAGGATGTCCCATTCCCCACCGAGTCGTCGCCGGAGCTCCTCGACGATCGCCACCGAACGATGGCGCCCTCCCGTACATCCGACGCAGATCGTCACGTACAGCTTCCCTTCCTTCTGGAAGTGCGGAAGCGTGAACCGCAGCAGGCCCTCGACCTGACGGGTGAGCTCGAGCCCCTCGGCTCCGAACACGAACTTCGCGACCTCCGGATCGCGGCCATCGAGGTGCGTGAGCGTGGGCTCGAAGTACGGGTTCGCGAGGAACCGCACGTCGAACACCAGGTTGAACTCGAGCGGCAGTCCGTGCTTGAACCCGAATGACACCAGCGTGACGGCGAGCTTGCCGGTGCCGCCGTAGCGATCCTGGATGATCGACTTCAGCTGATGCATGTTGAGGTTCGACGTATCGACCACGGCCGCGCCATGCCGCAGGTCGGTCATCAGCTCGCGATCGCGGCGTACGCCGTCGAGCAGGTCATCGCCGGACAGCGGATGACGGCGCCGGGTCTCGCTGAACCGGCGCAGCAGGACCTCGTCGCTCGCGTCGAGGAACATCACCTCGAGCCGATGGCCCGCGCCACGCAGCTTCGCGAGCGCGGCCTGCCACGTGCCGAGGTTCCTGCGCTGGCGGGAATCGATCGCGAGTGCGAGCTTGTCGCGATCGCCCTCTTGCGCGAGATGCTCGACGAGCTGCGCGACCAGCGGCACCGGCAAGTTGTCGACGCAGTAGAACTCGATGTCCTCGAGCGCACGCAGCGCGGTGCTCTTGCCCGCTCCCGACAGCCCGGTGACGATGACGATCTGCATCGCCTACTCCACCGCATCCATCGTGGTGGCCGCGGCCTCGGCCTCCATCGCCGCGTGGAGCTGATCGCGAAACGCGCGCGCCGAGTGCGTGCCCTGAAGCTTCAACAGCTGGTTGCGGGCCGCGACCTCGATCAGTGTCGCAAGGTTGCGACCCGGCCGCACCGGGATCCGGATCTTCGGCACCGCGACCTCGAGAACGGTCTCGTGCTTGTCGTCGAAGCCGAGGCGGTCGTACTCCTCGCCGCCCTGCAGGTCGCTCCACTCGTGCAGCTCGACGACGAGCTCGATCTTCTTGGCCGCTCGCACCGCCGCCACCCCGTACAGATCCTCGATATTGATGATCCCGAGGCCGCGGATCTCCATGTGGTGGCCGAGGATCCCGGCCCCGCGACCGACCAGCGTGCCGGCCTTCGCGCGGATCCGGATGACATCGTCGGCGACCAGGCGATGTCCACGCACCACGAGATCGAGCGCTGTCTCGCTCTTGCCGATGCCGCTCTTGCCGAGCAGCAGCACGCCGATACCGTTGACGTCCATCAGCACGCCGTGGAGCTCGGTCGATGCGGCGAGCCGATCGCTCATGTACGTGGTGACCGCGACGATGAAGTCCGCGGTCACCAGCGTCGAGACCAGCAGCGGCACGTTGGTTCGGTCGCATGCTGCGCGCAGCTCGGGCGGAGGCTCGTTGCCACGGCAGACCACGACGCATGCCGGATCGCTGTTCATCAGCGTCTCGATCCCGAGCGTGCGTGCCGGCGGCTGATCAGCGAGATAGTCGATCTCCGTTCCGCCGAGCACGAGCACCCGATGCGGGTGCAGCTGCTCCGGCCAGCCGGTCAGGGCCAGGCCCGGCTTCTGGATCCGCGGGACGTTGATCTCGCGGCCGAGCCCCGTGGTGCCATGGCCGGCGATGGCCGTCACTTCGAGCTCCCCCCGCTCTAGCAGCTCACCGACTGTGAGCACCGCCCTGGAGCTATCGACCGTCGACATTCAGTACTTGGCGTCCTCTTCCGCGACGACGCTGTACATCGCTTCGGCGTCAGGCGCGGCGAGCAGCCGGCGACGGAACTCGGGATCCTTGAACACGCGGCTGATCCGGGCGAGTGCCTTCAAGTGCGCACCGGTCGACGACTCGGGCGCGACCAGCACGAAGAACAGATAGGTCGGCTGACCGTCCATCGAGTCAAACTCGATGCCGCCGCGCGCGCGGCCGAGGCACGCGATGATCTCGCCGACCGAGGCGAGCTTGCCGTGCGGGATGGCCACGCCCTCGCCGATCGCGGTGGACGCCAGCTGCTCGCGCTCGGTGAGCACGCGCGACAGCGTCGCGCGATCGATGCGTGGGTGCCTGCTCGCCATGTAGACGGCGAGCTCTTCGAGGATTGCGCGCTTTTCGGTCGCCTGCAGCGCGGGTACGACCATGTCGCGCTTGATGAGGTCGACGATCTTCATCGGACGCTCACCAAGCTACCACTTCGCGCGCTCAGGCGGTGGCCGTGGCGCCGGTCTCGATCAACCCATATCCGCCCTCGCCATCCTCCCGCCTGTAGACAACGGCGACCTGACCGTTGTCGTGGCGGAACACGAGGAACGCCTCATGCAGCAGGTTCATCTGCACGATCGCGTCCGCGACCGACATCGGCTGCGCATGGAACTTCTCGGTCTTGACGACCTTGAAGTCCGGCGACGGCGGCCCGACGTCATGGGCCGAGGTCGGGATCGAGTGTCCATTGCCCTCGCCGGCCACGCCGTCGAATGCCTCGGAGACGATCGAGTGTGACCACGGCAGCGCCTGCACGTGGTGCGGGCGGGCCTTCATGCCCTCGAGCTTGCCCTTGTACTTGCGGACCTGGCGCTCGATCTTCGCGATGCAAAGGTCGATCGAGCTGTACATGTTTTCGGTCGTTTCGTGACCGGCCACGGCGAGGCCGTTGTGCAGCTGGAACGTGACGTCGATGCGGTGGTTGTGACGCTCGGTACTGAGCACGACATGGCACGAGATGGGATCGGGCAGGTACTTGCGCACCCGCTCCATTCGCTCTTTTGCGTAGGACTTCAAAGCCTCGGTCGGTTCCATGTGACGGAACGTCACCGCGAATTGCATCGAGTGCCCTCCAGTAGAATGGTTCGGGATCGATCCTACGCCTGATCTCCATCATCGATCATCCGATCGTCGACGAGAAATTCAGGGACCGCGCGCAGCATACGCCGAACGGTCGGCGGGGGGTGTCAGAACACCTGCTTGCGCTTGCTCGACGACAGGATCCCGAGCTGCTCGCGGTACTTCGCGACGGTGCGGCGAGCGATATCGATGCCGCCCTTCTTGAGCAGCTCGACGATCTTCTGGTCCGAGTGCGGACGCTTCGGATCCTCGGCCGTCACCAGCTCCTTGATCTTCGACTTCACGGCCTGCGACGCCAGGTCTTCGCCATTGGTGCGCGAGATGCCGCTGTTGAAGAAGAACTTGAGCTCGAAGATGCCCTGCGGCGTGTGCACGTACTTGCTCGTGGTCACGCGTGACACGGTGGACTCGTGCATGCCGATGTCCTCGGCCACATCGCGAAGGATCAACGGCTTCAAGTGGGCGATGCCCTTGTCGAAGAACTCGCGCTGGAACTTCAGGATCGACTCCGCGACCTTGATGATCGTGCGCTGGCGCTGCTGGATCGAACGGATCAGCCACTGCGCCGAGCGCAGCTTGTCTTGGACGTAGTCCTTCGAGGCAGCGGAGTTACCCATCGCGTTCTTGTAGAAGCCGCTGATCTTCAGCTTCGGCAGACCGTCATCGTTGGGGACCACGAAGTACTTGTCCCCGACCTTGTGGATGTAGACGTCCGGCGTGACGTAGTGCGGATCGTCGGTGTTGTACTGGCGACCCGGGCGAGGGTCGAACTCCATGATGACCTTGGCCGCCTCGTAGATCTCGTCCAGCGGCTGCTTCAGGTCGCGCGCGATCGCCTGGTAGTTCTTCTTCTCGAGATTGCCGAGATGGCTCTTGATCATCTTCACGCACAGGTCGTCGTCCTGACCTGCCGCGATGCACTGGATCAGCATGCACTCCGCGAGCGAGCGCGCACCGACGCCGATCGGATCGAACGTCTGGATCTTCTCGAGCACCAGCTCGCAGATCACCGGGTCAACGCCCATGTCGGCGGCGAGCTCGTCGATCGGCGGGTCCTTGATGTATCCGTCTGCATCGATGTTGCCGAGGATCTCGAGGCCAACCTCGAGCTGCTCCTGCGGCAGGTTGGTCATCTTCAGCTGCCACGCGAGGTGGTCGTGCAAGCTGGCCGGCTTGGTGAGCGTGGCCTCGAGCGACGGCATCTCCTCACCGTCGCCCCGGAACGCGGGCATCGGCGGGCCCATCGAGTAGTTGTCGAGGTAGTTCTCCCAGTCGATCTCGTTGACCGCCGCGGCGTCGCCCTTGATCTCGGTCTGTGCCACACCGTCGACGACCGAGCCGTCGATCGGGGTCTCCGTCGAGCCAGCGCCCTCGAGCTGGTGGAGGGCCTGCTCGTCGCCGCCCATCTCGTCCTTCTCGCGGCTCCGCTCGTTATCGAGGTCCATCTCGTCATCGAGGATGGGGTTCTCGAGCATCTCGTCGTGCACGAGCTCGGCCAGCTCCATGCGGGATAGCTGAAGGAGACGGATCGCCTGTTGCAGCTGAGGTGTCATCACCAGCTGCTGCGACAGCTTAAGTTCCTGGCGCATCTCCATACCCATGGAGGACTCCTTTGCGATTCCGGTTAGTTGAGCTGGAAGCTCAAGGCACCGTGGTGAACGACGAGGCCTGGTATGAGGCTTGAAGGAAGCCTACGCGCGAACGGGTGGCCTGTAAAGGGCGACTGGTCCGGCTCTTGCTTTAGCCTAACGTTGCGAGGGTCTGCGACCCGGCCCGCAGCGCCCGCCGACCTGGCATGGAGCCGGTGCATGAAGCATCGCACGGCCTTCGACGACCCGGCTGCGACGTAGCTTCAGCGGCGTGACCGCTCGAGCGCGGCCTTGATGAACCGCGAGAACAGCGGGTGCGGCGCACTCGGGCGCGACTTGAACTCGGGGTGGAACTGGCAGGCGACGAAGTACGGGTGCTGCGGGATCTCGATCATCTCGACGAGCCGTCCATCTGGCGACAGGCCCGACAGCACCATCCCGTGGCGCTCGAGCGCGTCCCGATAGTTGTTGTTGATCTCCCAGCGGTGGCGATGGCGCTCGCTGATCTCGGTGGCGCCGTATGCTTCGGCCGAGCGGGTTCCGGCCTTGAGCACGCAGGGATACGCGCCAAGCCGCATCGTGGCGCCCTTGTCGGTGACCCCGCGCTGATCGGGCATCAGATCGACGACCGGATGTGGCGTCGCAGGATCGATCTCGGTGGAGTTCGCCTTCTCGAGCCCGCACACGTGGCGCGCGAACTCGATGCACGCCATCTGCATGCCAAAGCAGATGCCGAAGTACGGCACCTTGTGTTCGCGCGCATAGCGGACCGCCGCGATCTTGCCCTCGGTACCACGCGCGCCAAACCCGGGCGCGACGAGGATGCCGTCGTACTGCGCGAGGGACGCGACGCCGCTCTTCTCGAGCTCCTCGCTGTCGATGTGCTGGATCTCGACGCGGCAATCGTTCGCGATGCCGCCGTGGAGCAGCGCCTCGTTGAGGCTCTTGTAGGCCTCGACGAGCGAGACGTACTTGCCGACGAAGCCGATCGTCACCTTGCGCTTCGGCTCGGTGACGCGCCGCACGACCTCTTCCCACGCGGAGAGCCGCGACGCGCGCGACCAGATGTTTAGCAGCGCGGCGAGCTTCTGATCGAGCCCCTGCTCGCACAGCATCACCGGAAGCCGGTACACGGTGTCGACGTCGACCGACTGGAACACCGCATCCGCCGCGACCGAGCAGAACATCGCCATCTTCTTGATCGTCGTGTCATCGAGCTTCTGCTCGCAACGCACGACGAGCACATCGCACTGGATGCCGATCTCGCGCAGCTTCTGGACGGAGTGCTGCGTTGGCTTGGTCTTGAACTCACCGGCCGCGCGGATGTGCGGCACGAGCGTCAGGTGAACGCTGACCGAGTTCTGCGTGCCGACCTCGACGCGCAGCTGGCGAACTGCCTCGAGGAACGGCAGCGATTCGATATCGCCGACGGTGCCACCGACCTCGACGACCAGGACATCGAGCCCCTCGGCGCAGCGCAGGATCCGCTGCTTGATCTCGTCCGTGATGTGCGGAATCACCTGGACGGTGGAGCCGAGGTATTCGCCGCGACGCTCCTTGCCGATCACCGACGAGTACACCTGCCCGGTGGTGATGTTGTTCAGCCGCGACATCTTGGTCGAGACGAACCGCTCGTAGTGACCGAGATCGAGATCGGTCTCCGCGCCGTCATCGGTGACGAACACCTCGCCGTGCTGCGTGGGGTTCATCGTGCCCGGATCCACGTTGATGTACGGATCGAGCTTCATGTTCGCGACCTTCAGGCCGCGGTTCTCCATCAGTGCACCGATCGACGCCGAGACCATTCCCTTCCCCAGGGACGACACCACCCCGCCGGTGACGAATACGAACTTGGTCTGCTGCGCCATGGATCCGTGCGTTCTACCGACTGCGGTGCGAACACGCAATGCGGTAACGAACGCGACCAACTCCTGATGATCGCTGCGGTCGATTGACCGTTGATCAATCTGCCCACCGGAGTATGTTCGTAGATCCCCAGCGCGAGATCAGCGCCCGATCTCGCATGCGATGTACTCGCCGAGCCGTACCCGCTCCGCATCGCTTGGAACCGGGCCGTCGTTCGGCATCAGCCGGTTGTTCGCGTGGGGTCCGAACGCAGCCTGCTTGTCGATCCGGCTCGTGTTCTCGCGCACGAGGCTCCGGGTGTCGAAGTCGATCGTCACCGGCGCGCCGTTGCGATCTTCTCCGAGCTTGCCCTGCGAGTGACACGCGAGGCAGTAGGTCTGCAGGAACGCCTGGCCGAAGCTCGCGTAGGTCGGCGGATCGACCGGCGGGCAGGTCGATCCGGTGTCCGCACCTTGCGGATCACCGCTGCAGGCTGCGAGCACCATCAGCGCGAGCGCGCGACTCACGACAGCTGCCGGCGCCAACCCGAGATCTCGGTCGAAGCCGGTGCCATCGGGACGCCGGTGCTCGCACCGTTCGGTTTCGGCGCGGCGTGGAGGTTCTGTCCGCTGTCGAGCGCGACCGCGATGATCGAGGCGGTGAGCTCCGCCTCGTCCGCGCGTGGTGCGAGCTGCTTCGCGTGGCGGCCGATGAAGCCGGTGTCGTACTCGCCGACGATGAACTGCTCGTTGCGGAAGCAGCGGCGGTGAAACGCGAGGTTGGTCTCGATGCCGCGCACCACGTACTCGTCGAGCGCCCGGCGCATGCGCGCGACCGCGGTCTTGCGATCCTCCCCCCACACGACGAGCTTCGAGATCATCGGGTCGTAGTGCACCGGGATCTCGGAGCCCTCGTAGCAACCGCTGTCGTTGCGGATGTACGGACCATCGGGCACCCGCATGTGCGTGATCTTGCCGGGTGACGGCAAAAACTTCACCGGATCTTCGGCGTAGATCCGGCACTCGACCGCGTGACCGCGACGGCGCGCATCGAGCTCGGCTTGCGTCATCGGCAGCGTACGGCCCTCGGCGACATCGAGCTGCCACGCGACCAGATCGAGGCCGTAGATCATCTCGGTGATCGCGTGTTCGACCTGGAGCCGCGTGTTCATCTCGAGGAAGTAGAACCCGCCATCGGCGCCGAGCAGGAACTCGCAGGTACCCGCACCGACGTAGTCCACCGCCCTTGCCGCCGCGACCGCAGCGACGCCCATCCTCGCGCGAAGCTCGGCGGAGACGACCGGGGATGGAGCCTCCTCGACCACCTTCTGGTGCCGGCGCTGGATCGAGCAGTCGCGCTCGCCGAGGTGGACGAGGTTGCCGTGGGTGTCACCGAACACCTGGATCTCGATGTGGCGCGGCTGCTGGATCGCCTTCTCGAGGTAGACCGTACCGTCGCCAAACGCGCTGGTCGCCTCGCGCACCGCACCGTCGAACGCCGCGGGGAGCTCCGCCTCGCTGGCGACCAGCCGCATGCCCTTGCCGCCGCCACCGGCCGCCGCCTTGATCAGCACCGGAAAGCCGATCTTGTTCGCAGCGATGAGGGCGAGCTCCGCGCTCGGGAAGCCGTCACCCGTCGGGCCGTTATCGCCGGGTACGACGGGCGTTCCGGCCGCAGTCACCGTCTTGCGCGCCTCGGTCTTGTGCCCCATCTTGCGCATCGCGTCGGCGGACGGACCGATGAAGGTGACGCCGGCGGCGGTGCACGCATCGGCGAAGTCCTCGTTCTCGGAGAGGAAGCCGTAGCCCGGGTGGACGGCATCGGCGCCGGTTCGCTTGCAAGCCTCTAGGATCTTGTCGATCACCAGGTAGCTCTGCGCGGCGGCCGCGGGCCCGAGTCCGACGGCTTCGTCGGCCATCAGCACGTGGGGCGCGAGACGATCGACGTCGCTGTAGACGGCCACGGTGGCCAGCCCGCGCTCCTGACAGGTGCGCATCACACGGACAGCGATCTCGCCCCGGTTGGCGACCAGGACCTTGCGAATGGGGCGGATGGCGGACGGCATCTGTCGCACACCATACACAAACCCAGGGCCGCGTTGCATTGCGCACGCCCGCGCCCTAGAATCGAGCCAAATCGGTGTCTTGCGCCCCGGCGATGCGGGGGGCACACCGGTTCGGGAGAACTGTCTTGGCCGATCCAAATACGCGACAGGGAAAACGAACGCCGGTCACGCTCAAGATCAAGTTCAAGAGCGAGACGCTCGAGCAGTTCATCGAGCGTTACGCCGTGGACGTGAGCCAGGGCGGCATCTTCATCCGGACGAAGGAGCCCCTCGCTGTCGGGACCCAGATGCGGTTCGAGTTCCAGCTGCGCGATGCGTCACCGCTGATCGCCGGCGAAGGCACCGTGGTGTGGACCCGCGAGAACGACCCGAGCCGTCCCGCGATCGCGCCCGGCATGGGCGTGCGGTTCGATCGGCTCGCGGAGGGTAGCCAGAGCGTGCTCGAGCGGATCCTCGCCGAGAAAGCGAAGCAGGCACCGCAGCGGCCGGCCGCGGAGTCGAGCAAGCCGCCGATGTTCACGGACACGCCGACGCGCGTCGCGCCGGCTCCCATGCAGGAAGCGCTGCTCGGCAAAGAAGCCAGTCCGGTCGGGGTTCCCAAGCGCAAGCGCTCCGATTCGTTTGGCGACGTCACCGGAGACGGCACGCCACTGCCGCGGCCCATGCCGTTCCACTCCGACGCCGACGAGTTTCCGGAGGAGGCGTTCGAAGAGGCGACCAAGGTCCGCGCACTCGACGAGCTGATCGCGCAGACCGCGGACGCGACCTCGACCACGACGCTGCGCGACGAGCTGGCCGACCGCCGCCCGCGCGGGGACGCGACCGTCACCGATCCGCCGCGCGCCGAGACCGCTGCGATGGACGCCAAGCCGGCGGTGGTCGTCGATCGCGACTCTGCTCCGGGGTTGCCGAGCCCGCCCGAGGGTCGCATGCCGGATGCCGCCGCCGCCAGTGGCGACGCTGCGAAGACCAAGCTCGGCAGCGAGCCGTCCAAGATCCCGCAGCGCCCGACAGCCCCGGCGAGCCCACCGGTCACCTCGCCGGCGCCAGCGCGCCCGGTTGCCAAGGATGCCGTCACCAAGCCAACCGGCATGCGAGCGGTCGCCGCCGAGACGCGTCCCTCCGAGCCGCGCTCGAAGTCGAACATCGGCGTGCTGCTCCTGCTGCTGTTCTTCGTCGCTGCCGGTGCCGCAGCGGTGTGGTTCTTCGTGCTTCGCCCCAGGGCGGAGGAGTCCAAGGTCGTCGAGCCCGATCCGGGGTCCGGATCCACGGGCTCGACGGGTTCTGTGGGCCCGGCCGGTTCCGCGGTCACCCCCGATCCCGGCTCCAACGGTTCCGCCGGCAGTGATTCGATGGGCCGCAACGGCAGCGCCGGTGCGATGGTTGGGTCGAACAACGGCAGCGCGGGAAGCGCGGTCGCGATGACGGGCTCCAATGGATCGGCCGGCTCGGCGGTCGCGCCCGCGGCCGAGATGGTCGAGACGCTGATCTCTGCGGCAGGTGCCGACAAGGCATCGGTCGAGGTCCTCGGTACCGATCAGACCGGGACCGCGCCGCTCAAGGCCAAGCTCGAGAAGGGCAAGGCGTATCGCGCGCGCGTGCAGGCACCGGGCTACGTCATGCTCGAGATCGACCTCAAGGGAGGCGAGAAGGCCGCGGCCAAGCTGGTCGGCAAGCCCCGCGTCATCTCGGTGGCGAGCGAGCCGTCGGGCGCGCTGATCTTTATCGATGGCGGCGCCACCGGTCACTCGACGCCGTTCGATGTCGAGCTGACCAAGGTGCAGGCCGCCCGCAAGAGCGTGCGCCTGCAGCTCCGGAAGAATGGGTTCCGCCCGACCGAGCGGGTGATCGATGTCGGGAAGTACACCGAGGACGCCACGCAGATGATCGCGAAGCTCGACGAGAAGCTCGCGGTCCAGGCGGTCGTGCAGAACAACTCGAACACGACGAACACCACCACGCCGAAGACCGGCTCCAACGGCGCGACCACCGGCAGCGCCGGGACCACCAGCGGATCGAGCGCGACCACCACCGGATCCGCCGGTTCGGCGAGCGGAACCGCGACGGGTTCGGCCGGAACGGGGACGACCACGGGATCGGCGAGTGGGACGTCCACAGGGTCTGCGACCACGGGCCCCGGGACGAAGACGCCGGGCACGGGTTCGGGTGCCGGCACGGGTGCGGGCCCGGGGTCGGCGAAGCCGCCGACCGGCACCGGATCGGCGACCCCGCCGAAGGAGCCCGAGCCCGACTTCCTCAAGAACCCGTAGCGGTCAGCGCACGCCGCCGGAGGCCTTGAGCCACTTGCTCGGGTCTCCGATCTGCGGCCGCTCGCCGCCACGCACGAGGTAGCGCACGGCGCGCGCGAGGCCGTCGAGCGTCACCGGGTACATCGCGAACACGCTGGCGATCACCTCGATCGTGGTGCCGGCCCAGAACCGATCCGGCTCGGGGTTCAGCCAGGTCGCGCTGCGGAACTGCGCGGCGAGCCGCCGCAGCCACTCGTGACCCGACGCGCGCCGGGAATCCGAGCCAGCGTAGAGGTACATCGAGCCGCCGGGATCGAGCAGCTCTGCTGGGTGCATCAGCGCATCTCCGACCAGCACCAGCTTCTCGTCGCGGTCCGAGGTCGCGAGCAGATCGGCCACCTGGACGGGCTTTCGAAACTCCGCGTCCTCGTAGACCGTGTTGTACACGCAGTTGTGGAAGTAGTAGCTCCGGAACTTCGCGAACCGGCCGGAGCGTGAGGCCGCGGTGAACAGCCGCGACATCAGCTCCGAGTGCGGATCCATCGAGCCGCCGACGTCCATCATCAGCAGGACCTTCACCCGGTTCCGGCGCGGCGGCCGGAACACGACATCGATCTCGCCTGCATTCTTGCAGGTCTTGTCGATCGTCTCGTCGAGGTCGAGCTCCTCGATCGCACCCTCGCGTCCGAGCTTGCGCAGGCCGCGCAGCGCGACATCGATCTGGCGAACGTCGAGCACGACATCGCGGCGGTACTCGCGGAACCGGCGCTCGTCGGCGACCGCCATCGCGCTGCGACCACCACCACCACCGACGCGCATCGCGTTCGGATTCTTGCCGCCGGTGCCGAACGGCGACGTGCCGCCCGTGCCGATCCAGCGGTTGCCGCCGTCGTGGCGCTCCTTCTGCTCCTTCATCCGCTGGGCGAACAGCTCGCGGAGCTTCTCGAGGTCGAGGCCGTCGAGCGCCTTGCGCTGCTCGGCGGTGAGCGCGTCGAACGCCTTCGGGTCGCTTAGCCAGTCGAGCAGCTGCTCGGTCAGCGCGAGCGCCTGCGGATAGATGTCCTTGAAGTACGCGAGGAACGCCTCGTCGTACGCGTCGTACAGCGCGATGTCCTTCACGCACAGCGTGCGGCACAGCCGGTAGAAGCCATCGAGCGAGCTCTCGTGGAGCCCGAGCGCCATCGCTTCCATCAGCGTCATCCACTCGTGGGTGGACACCGGCAGCTTGCGGGCGCGCAGCTCGAACAGGAAGTCGATCAGCAACGGAATTACGCCTTCGCTCGCTTGCCGACCAGCTCGACGTCCTGCTCGGTCTTCAGCAACGTGCCGAGGAACGGGATTCCACCGGAGACCCGCGACAGATCCACGTTCGCCTTCTTGAGCGCGAGGATCCAGTCGACCAGCTCCGAGGTCGACGGCTTCTTGCGCAGCTTCGCCGTGGCGCGCAGTCCGAAGAACACCTCGAGCGCGTTGTCGAGCACCTTGTCGGTGATGTCGGGGTGATGCACGCGCACGATCTCCGCCATCAGCTCGCGATTCGGGAACTGGATGTAGTGGAACACGCACCGACGCAGAAACGCGTCGGGCAGCTCCTTCTCGTTGTTCGA
This sequence comes from Myxococcales bacterium, assembly GCA_043753855.1. Lineage (GTDB taxonomy): Bacteria > Myxococcota_A > Polyangia > Haliangiales > Haliangiaceae > JABFXX01. The sequence continues at coordinate 48,738 of JAYUVX010000026.1, forward strand.
CGTGATGATGACGATCGGCCGCTGCTTGGCGGACACCTCGCGGCCGGTCTCGTCGATCCGGAACTTCATCGCATCGAGCTCGTGGAGGAGATCGTTGGGGAACTCGAGGTCGGCCTTGTCGATCTCGTCGATCAGCAGCACCACCCGCGACGGCGCATCGAGCGCCTCTCCGAGCGGTCCGAGCTTGATGTACTTCGCGATGTCGCGAACGTTGGACGCCTCGCCGAACCGGCTGTCGTGGAGGCGTGCGACGGTGTCGTAGACGTAGAGTCCGTCCTTCGCCTTGGTGGTGGACTTCACATGCCAGCGGATCAGCGGCAGGCCGAGCGAGAGCGCGAGGTTCTCTGCGAGCAGCGTCTTGCCCGTGCCGGGCTCGCCGCGCACGAGGAGCGGCCGCGCGAGGGCCACGGCGACGTTGACCGCGTGCTTGAGATCCTCGCTCGCGATGTAGCTGGCGGTCCCCTGGAATTGGTCGAAGGCGTCGGACATCGAGGACACCTTAGCGCATTTCTCAAGAAACGGTCAGCCCTGACGGAAACCCGAGCGGCGCGGCCACAGCTACTTCTTGCGACCGGTCACGTAGCCGTCGGCGACGCCGTAGAGCCAGGTCACCGCGAACACCAGGCCCGCTGCCGCGCCGAGCAGCGGGATCGCGCCGAGGAGGCTCGAACCCGCGATCGTGGCCACCGCGAACACGCCGATCGCCTTGTCGGTCTCGCCGTTGACGAGCTGACCGACGCCCGGAATGATGGCGCTGCAGACGGCGGGAACGACGCCGCTGCCACTTCCTCGCCGGACCAGCGCCTTGCTCATGCGTCGGTTATGCCACGGTCCCGTCGACCCCGCATGCGTGATACTGCACGCGACGTGGGGACCAAGCGACCAGCCGCGATGGCAGAACCCGCGACCACACCCGTCGACCGGCGCGCCCTCGAAGCCGCGCTGCGGCTGTTCGCGACGAGCTTCGTGGTCGAAGACAAGCGCACGCAGATCCAGACCCGCATGCTCGCGGCCGACCGCCGGCTCGACACGCTCGCCACCCTGCCCCGCTGGATCGCCGTCCGGATGACTCCGCTCGCGGGCGCGGAGCGATCACCGGCGGGCCTGCGCGCCCGGTTTGGCGACCTGCTCGGGATCCGGCTCGACGAGGCGCGCGCGATCCGGACCACGATCGCCCACGCGCTCGACCTCGGACGGACGACGCCGGGGCTGTTCATCGGCGACGCTGGGACGCTCGCGATGATCATGGTGGACACCGGCGCACCGATCCTGTGCTCGCGGATCTGAAAGCGTACGGTAGCAGTGCTCGCTCAGCGGATCCGCAACGTGTGCTGGCCACATCCGGGGCACTGCACGGCCTCGCCGCCGGTTCGCTGCAGCTCGTCGAGCAGCTTCTGTCCGCTCGCCGTCAACGCCCACGGATGGCGCGGCGGCTTGACCTGCGTGACCTCGGTCTGGCTGAAGAAGCCGCCGCAGTTACCGCATCGATAGGCCATCGGGGCTCTATGCCACGGTTCTCGCGAGAACCTCAGAACCAGGTCGAGAAGCCGAGCATGAACAGCAGGTAGTGCGACTTGATCGTACCCTGGTTGTACGGATTCTCGGTCTGGAACGCGGGCTGGACCAGCGGATTGGTCGGATCGGGTCCCTGGCGCTGATCGAGCGGGCGGTCCTGGCCGTTGCCCGCGCAGCCGACGGTGCCCGCCATCGAGGTCGGATTGCAGTCGGAGCCGTTGCTCGCCGCGCCCGGATTGGTGTTCGTGCCCTCGAGGACCGCGCCGAAGCCAACGTTCACCTCGAAGCGCCGCGACTTGTAGGCGCCGCCCGCCGCGAGCGTGGTGCGCGCCGCACCGTCGAGGTTGGTGCGCAGCCAGCCGGTCTTCGCCGCGCGCGTGTCGTACGCGATCCCGCCGCGAAAGATCACCTCGTTCGGCTTCTCGCCTTCGCTGAGCGGGAGGTGGTAGCTGCCGCCGAGCCGGATCGAGTACGTGTTCTGCAGGCCGTAGTTGAGGAAGTTCTTCTCGAGCGGCTGCGCGAACGTGCCGTTGGTGTAGAGGCCCGAGTCGATGACGACCTTGTACTGCTGCGGGCTCGTGCACTCGGGATCGACGAGCGATCCATCGGACTTGTTGTGCGCGCACGAGGCGCCCCAGTTCTCCCAGTTGACGTTCAGCTCGAGGTCGGCCTTCAGCGAGTCGTTGACGCCGAGGATCTTGTAGCGGCCACCGATCGTCGCGGTCTGCGGCAGCTCGAGGTTGATGCAGGCCTTCTGCTTCTCCATCGTGCCGCCCTTGGCGCACGACGCCATCTCATCGGGGACCGGCCCGATCTCGCGATCGGCCGACACGCCCGGCGCCTTCACGCTTTGCGCCGTGCCCTTCGCGCGGATCACGAACGGCGAATTGTAAACCGCGCCGAGCTCGATGTTCGGCGTTGGCCGGTAGGTCACGCCGATGCCAAACGCGGGGATGAAGCTGTCCTTGACCTCCGCGGTGAACAGGCTGTCCTGCCGCACGCTCTCGGTGACGTTGACCGGCGTGCCCCACACCGCGACCACGCTCTTGCTCTCGAGGCTCCCGGCCGTGAATCGCGCACCGACGTCGAGGTTCGGCAGGATCCGGTAGCTCGCCGCGATCGTCGGCAGCAGCAGCTTGGACTCCTGCTCGAGGATGTCGTAGCGGGTCGGCGGCGGCGGCTGGTTCGGATCTCCCGGATTCGCCGCAGAGGGGAACTTGTAGCCGCCGCTCATGTCGCGGAACGGATAGCCGCTCGGTGCGTACAGTCCGGCGGCGAGCCGCAGGTTGGGCACCTTGCCGTTGAGGTCCGAGACCACCGCGACCACCGGGATCGGCTGGAACTTGCCGATGCCGAGCGGCGGCTTCGGATCGTTCTCGATCGTGCCGTACGGCTGCCCGGCGTAGCCGTAGTCGAAGTCGGGCGAGGCGTCGTAGGTACCGCGCCGCGTGAACTCCATGAAGTAGCGGATGAACGTGGTCGAGATCGTGATCGTCCAGCCGTTGGTCTTGGCGAGGCCAGCCGGGTTGACCGAGAGCGCCTCGCCATCATCGGTCGACGTGATCGCGGCACCTGCGCGCGAGGTCGACGTGGCGCCCGCCCCCGGGAGAAACAAGCCTCCCGCGTGCGCCGCGAACGGGACGAGGACAGATCCGGCGATCACGAGCCCACCAAGCTTCATGGTGGGGCGAACGTAACTCAGAAATTCAAAACCAGGTCGAGACGCCGAGCATGAACATCAGGTAGTGGCTCGAGAACGTGCCTTTGTTGGTGGGCGCCTCGATCTGCGCGTTCGGAACGAGGATCGGGTTGATCGGGTCGGTGCCCACGCGATCGGGACTGCCGACCGGGTGCTCGACGCCGTCGCGGTTGCAGCCGAGCATCAGCTTGTCCTTGTCGACCGGGTTGCACTCGCCGGGGTTATCTGGCGAGCCCTCGAGGATCGCGCCGAACCCCGCATCGATCTTGAACCGCGTGGTCTTGAACCCGCCGCCGACGGTGAGCGTGGTCCGCGCCGCGCCATCGACATCCGCCCGCAGCCACCCGGTCTTCGCCGCCGCGGTGTCGTACCCGATGCCGCCGCGCACGGTGATCGTGTTGTCGTTGATCGGGAGGTCGTAGCTGCCGCCGAGCCGCGCGTTGTAGGTGTCCTTGAAGCCGTGGCTGACAATGTTGTCCTTGATCGCGAGGTACGGGGTGCCGTTCAGATAGATCTGCGCGTCGGTGACCACGCGATAGTTGGTCACCCGATCGGCGCTCCAGTTCTCCCAGCCGACGTTCAGCTCGACGTCGCCCTTCGGCTTGCCATCGGCGCCGAGGAACTTGTAGCGGCCGCCGACGCTCGCGGTCATCGGCAACGCCAGCTCGACGCAGACCTTCTGCTTCTCGAGCGTACCGCCCGCGGCGCAGCGCACGTCCTCGCTGGGACCGATCGTGATCGGCATGCCGTTGAGGCCGACGTTCGGGCCGACCTCGCTGGTCGCGTCGCCCTTCGCGAGGATCGAGATCTCGGAGTTGTAGACAGCGCCGACCTCGATCACCGGCGTGGGCCGGAAGGTCACACCGAACCCGAAGGCCGGGATGAAGGAGTCCTTGCCGTCGACCTCGAACAGCGCGTCTTCCTTGACGTACTCGACGGTGTTCGCCGGGTTTCCCCAGATCCCGACGGTGGACTTCAGCGTCGCGAAGCCGGCGGAGAACCGCGCACCGACATCGAGCTCCGGGATGATCCGGTAGCTCGCCGCGATCGACGGCAGGATCACCGTCGCCTCCTGCTTCACGATGTCGTAGCGCGCGGGCGCCGGCGCGACATTGAAGTCCCCGTTGAACTGGTACTTCTTGCAGCCGCTGCTGCCGACCGTGCACATCTCGCGGAACGGATACGAGTTCGGTGCGAACAGGCCGACCGCGAGCCGCAGGTTGGGAACCTTGCTGCCGAGATCGGTGGTGACCGCGAACACCGGGACCGGCTGGAACTTGCCCACGCCGAGCGCGAGATCCGGATCGTTACGCACGGTTGGATACGCCTGGCCCTCGTAGGGCAGCGCCTCGCCCGCGATCGGATCGTAGGTACCGCGACGAGTGAACTCCATCGCGTAGCTGATGATCGCCATCGAGAGCGTGATCGTCGTGCCCTTGGTCTTCGCGAGACCGGCCGGGTTGATCGAGAGCGCCTCGCCATCGTCGGCCGACACCACCGCCGCGCCGGCCCGCGAGGTCGAGACCGCGCCCGAGCCAGGCAGGTAGAGCCCGCCCGCATACGCCGGCGCGATGCCGATCCCGAGGACTGCGCCCACCATGATCCCACGCGCACGAAGCTTCATGTTGAGCGCGAAGCTACCGCAGCCCTGCGTCGCCCGACCAGCCCGATGTGGGTCAACAGGATGGCGATCGCCGCCGGCGTCACTCCGCTGATCCGCGAGGCCTGCCCGACGGAGCGCGGCCGGATCGCCTCGAGCTTCTCCACCACCTCGTTCGACAGACCCGGGATGTCGCGATATGCGAAGTCATCGGGGACGCGCACGCTATCGGCGCGTGCGATCCGCGCGGCCTCGGTCTCCTGCCGTCGCAGATAGCCGGCATAGGTGAGCTCGACCTCGAGCCGCTCGAGCGCTTGCGGGCTCGCATCGCTGGCCGCGACTCCACCCGCCGCGGCGACCTGCTCGACGGCATGCCAGTCGAGCTCGGGCCGACGCAGCAGCTCGCCGAGCGTGGCGCGGCGAGCGACGATCGGCGCGGAGCCAAACCTCGCGAGCGCCGCGTTGACCGCATCGGTACCGGTGACTGACGCCCGCTCGGCCCGCTCGTGCGCCGCCGCGAGCTCCGCGCGCCAGCCCTCGTACGCGCGCCATCGTGCATCGTCGACGAGGCCGAGCCGGCGGCCGATCGGCAGCAGCCGGTCCACGGTGTTGTCCTCGCGCAACAGCAGCCGGAACTCCGCGCGCGAGGTCATCATCCGGTAGGGCTCCTTGGTGCCCTGCGTGGTCAGATCGTCGACGAGCACGCCAGCGTAGGCCTGATCGCGCCGGAGGATCAACGGCTCCCGATCCCCGGGGCCAAAGCCGAGCGCGAGCGCCGCGTTGATCCCGGCGAGCATGCCCTGCACCGCCGCCTCCTCGTAGCCGCTGGTCCCGTTGATCTGCCCCGCGTGATACAGGCCCGCGCAGCGTCGGGTCTCGAGCGTCGGCAGCAGCTCGCGCGGATCGATGAAGTCGTACTCCACGGCATAGCCCGCGCGGGTCATCTCGGCGCGCTCGAGCCCCGGGATCGTGCGCAGGAACGCGAGCTGGACGTCGTAGGGTAGTGAGGTCGAGATCCCGTTCGGATAGACCTCGGCGGAGTCGAGCCCCTCCGGCTCGAGATAGATCTGGTGGCGGTCCTTGTCCGCGAACCGGACGATCTTGTCCTCGATGCTCGGGCAGTAGCGCGGCCCGGCGCCCGCGATGTCCTTGCGATACAGCGGGGAGCGCGGCAGCCCCTCGCGGATCACCGCATGGGTGGCCTCGGTGGTGTACGTGATCCAGCACGGCAGCTGCGGCAGCGGCGGGCGCTGCGGCTCGCGCGTCCAGCGGAACATCGGCGCCGGATCATCGCCATGCTGCAGCTCGAGCCCGGCGACGTCGATCGTCTTGCGATCGATCCGGCACGGCGTTCCGGTCTTCAACCGCGCGAGCGGAAACCCCAGCGCGTCGAGCGAATGCGACAGGCTGACGCTCGGCGCCTCGCCCGCACGGCCGCCCTGCGCGCGGGCCTCGCCGACGAAGATCGCGCCGCGCAGGAACGTGCCGGTGGTGAGGATCACCGTGCGGCTGCGATAGCGCACGCCCATGGTGGTGGTCACGCCGACCACGCGATGGCGCGCGCCCTCCTCGATCACGCCGAGCTGCGCGACCTCGCCCTGGCGCAGCGCCAGACCCGGCTGCTGCTCGAGCCGGCCGCGCATCTCGTCGCGGTAGCGGCGCTTGTCGGCCTGCGCGCGCGTCGATCGCACGGCGGGTCCCTTCGAGGCATTGAGCCGACGGAACTGGATCCCGGTGGCGTCGATCACGCTCGCCATCTCGCCGCCGAGTGCGTCGATCTCCTTGACCAGGTGTCCCTTCGCGACGCCGCCGATCGCGGGATTGCACGACATCTGCGCGACCATCTCGAGGCTGCCGGTCAGCACCAGCACGCGGGCACCCATCCGCGCCGCCGCGAGCGAGGCCTCGCAGCCCGCATGACCGGCACCGACGACGATCACGTCGTAGTCATCTGGGTACTCGAACGGGGTCACGGCGCCGGATCAGTACCACTCGCGCCGGGCGCTGGCTCGGCATCCGGATCCTTGCGGCCCCCACCCTCGCCACAGCCACTGTCCCCGTGCGGCTTCCACGGTGCGAACTTGTAGACATCGAGCGTGGCCTCGACGACCAGCTCGCTCGGGTGGGTACCGTCGGGCGCCTTGCCGTGGTCCCAGCCGATGTTCTGGACCCGGGTCGAGCCACACGGATCGTGGAGCCCGCGCTTGAACCCGGCGTAGGTGGCCTTCAGCGCATCGAGCTCCTCGAACGAGCACACGCCGGGGTTGCCGCACTCGAAGCGGAACGTGTCGTACATGCTCTTGGTCTTCGCGCCGATCTCGTGGATGTTGACCTCGGCCGACACCCCATCCTTGTTCGAGGCGCGCAGGGTCAGCTTGTGCTGGCCCGGAGCGAGGTCGACGTAGAAGCAGACCTCGGGCTTCTCGACCGTCTTGTAGAGCACGGTGTCACCCGGCAACGACAGCCACAGCTGCTGCGCGGAGGACAGCCGCAGCTCGAAGCGCTTGCGGGCGCCGTCGGCGACGCCCGGATCGTGCTGGGCGTCGGCACACGTGCAGTGGTCGTACTCGCAGAGTGGACCCGCGAGCGTGCCCGTGGTGCGGGGCGCGGGCGGCGGGCCGATCGAGATCTGATGACCGCCGCCGGAGCAGCTGGTGAGCACGAGGGCGACGACGAGGACCAGGCTGCGCATGCACGTCTTGTATCGCACACGCCGCGGGCAACCTGACGGCTGGCGCCCGGGTCCAACCGATGTTAAGGATCCGCACGGACCCTCGACCGAAGAAATCGGCAATGATCTCGAAGAACTTCCTCCGCATCTGCCTGATCGCGACGGCACTCATCCTGGCGCTGGTTCCCGGCTGTGGTGGCAAGGGGAGCGGCGGAGCGGTCGATTACTCGGTCTCGGCGCAAAAGAACTACGACAAGGGGCTCAAGGAGCTCGACGCCAAGGACTGGATCGCGGCCTCGAAGTACTTCGGCTTCATCAAGAGCCGGTTTCCGTACTCCAAGTACGCCGTGCTCGCCGAGCTCCGGCTCGCCGATGCCGAGTTCGGCGCCGAGCAGTACCTCGAGGCGATCGACAGCTACCGCCTGTTCATCAAGTTCCACCCGACCCACGAGATGGTCGCGAACGGCTACGCGACGTTCCGGATCGGCGAGGCGTACTACAAGCAACTCTCGGGCGACTTCTGGCTGTTCCCGCCGTCGTACGAGAAGGACCAGTCGTCGACGGAAGATGCCGCGAACGAGCTGAAGACGTTCCTCGACAAGTATCCCGACTCGCCATATCGCCCGAAGGCGAAGGAGATCCTGGTCCAGGTCGGCAAGCGGCTCGCGGATCACGAGTGGTACGTCGCCCGCTACTACTGGGATCGCGGGAAGCCGATGGGCACCGTCATCCGGCTTCGCCGGCTGCTCGAGCGCTATCGCGGCGTCGGCTATGACGAGGAGGCCCTGTGGCTGCTCGGTCGTGCCTACATCGCGGTCGCGATGAACGACCGCGCGCGCGGCGCCTGGCAGGAGCTCGTCGACAAGTACCCCAAGGGGTCGCGAGCCGGGGATGCCCGGTCCGCGCTCGGCGGTCTGCGCCCCGCCTCGAAGCAGTAGTCCGTAGTATCGTAGTAAGTGATGAGTGATCGGGTGGAGCAGCTGATCGTCCTCGGCCGCGAGCACTACAACGCCGGCGAATTCGAGCAGGCCGAGCCGTTCCTGGCCGAAGCTGCCTCCGCGCGCCCTGGGTTTCCCGACCTCTACAACATGCTGGGCGTCGTCTATCACGCGCAGGGCCGGTTCCAGGACGCCGAGGAAGCGTTCGAGTCCGCGCTCCGCCTGAACCCGCGCTACACCGAGGCCGCGCTGAACCTCTCGGTGACCTACAACGATCGCGGCAAGTACGACCGCGCGCGCGAGGTCTACACCCGGGCGGTGTCGGCTTCGGTCGGCCAGCCCAACGCGCTCGACCGGTTCGCGCGCGGCAAGCTCGCCAACATGCACGCCGACATCGCTCAGGCCTACGCCGACAGCGGCCTTCCGCGCGAAGCCGTGGCCGAGCTCGAAAAAGCCGTCTCGCTCTGCCCGCAGTTCGCCGACCTTCGCACCAAGCTCGGCAATTACCTGCGCGAGCTTGGCGATCTCGCCGGGGCGCGCATCCAGTACGAAGCCGCGATCGAAGCGCGCTCGACCTACGTGCCCGCCCGCATTCACCTTGGCGTCACGCTCCTCGCCCTCAAGAAGGCCGACGCGGCCACCGAGCAGTGGAAGAAAGCGCTCGAGCTCGAGCCCGAGAACCACCACGCGCGCATGGACCTGCGCATGCTCGAGCGCGGCAACACCACGCCGAGCACGCCTTCCGGAGCCTGACCACGCTTCGCAAACTCAAGCAAGCGCTCGCGCAGGGATGGGCGCGTCTACGCGGCGGCGATCTCACCCCCGCCAAAGCTGCGGCGAGCGTGGCCCTCGGACTCATGGTCGGTGTCACGCCGCTGTGGGGCCTGCACCTTTGGATCATTCTCGCTATCGGCCTACCGCTGAAGCTCGACGTGCCCATCGCGTACCTCGCGGCGAATATTTCCATCCCTCCGATACTTCCGTTCATCACGATCGCGGAGGTCGAGATCGGTTCGTTCGTACGCACCGGCGCGTTCGTGGGCATGCGTCGCGCCGATCTCGCGGCGCGCGGCATTGGGTCGTTTTTGCGTGACGTCTGGATCGGCACCGCCATCTTCGGTCCCGCCCTCGCCGCGCTCGGTGGCGCGATCACTTGGGGGCTGGTCGCGCTGCGTCGACGCGCGCGACGCCCCGACTCGCGCGAGCCGTTGGAACGCGATCCTGATCCGATGAATCGGGTTGCCGATCGTTATGCGCATGGCTCGGTGGCCACGCGCATGTACGTCTCGAGCAAGCTGCACGCCGACCCGGTGGGCGACGCGCTCTTGTCACTCGGAGAGGAGCGCACGCTCGGCCGCGTGCTGGACCTGGGATGCGGTCGCGGCCAGCTCGCGATTCTGCTGCTCGAAGCAGGCGTCGCGAGCCGCATCCGCGGCGTCGATTGGGACCAGCCCAAGATCGACGAGGCCGCGCGTGCGTCGCAAGGGCTCGACGCCGACTTCGCGCGAGGCGACGTGCGCAGCGCGGCCGCTGATGTCGAGACGCAAGTGCACGACACGGCGCTCCTCATCGACGTCCTCCACTACTTCGCCGAGGGCGAGCAGTCCGCACTCGTGCGCGACGCGGCGCGCGCCGCCCGCGAGCGCGTCATCATCCGCGACATCGATCCCGACCGCGGCTTTCGCAGCACCATGACGCGACTGCAAGAACGCCTGACGACCGGCGCCAGCTACAACCGTGGCGAGCGCGTGCTCGTACGTTCGATCGCGACCATCACACGCGAGCTCGAAGCCGAAGGCTTCGGCGTGGCGGTGACGCCGTGTTGGGGGAAGACGCCGTTTTCGAACGTGCTGATCGTCGCAACACGCATCGCGCGTTAGAACGCGGGCGGCAGGGGGGCTCCCAAGGCAGATCGTCGATCGGAAGGACGGCGCAACCGAGCGCGCCGGGACCGGTGTCAAGTAGATGCTGGGCGCGTATTCCTACGCGCTCGAGCACGGCCAAGGTGTCGCGCAGCCAAGTCCCGCACGCTTCGCCTCGCCCGCTAGAATCGTGAAGAGACCCGCGCCGGCGTTCGTCATGCCGCAATCGAAAACCGCGATGCGCTAGTGGCGATACGACGGATGCGCGCCCACCGAACGTACGGCTGCCGTCGCAGCGGCGTGCGAGTGGATGATCTTGCGCGAGCTGGTGATGATGACCAGGATTTCGGTGGTCACTTTGGAGAGTGACTCGAACATCAGCGAGAACTCGTTCGCCGAAGTGCCGACGACGTGAGGGAACTCGGGACTGTTCGCGATCCAATCGTCGACCTGCGCGTACGAGATTGGCACGCGCGTGTCGTACTCGACGCCCATCACGACGATGCGTTGAGGCGCGAGTGGATGCCGTAGTGCGCCACCGCATCGGGGAGCAGGTTGGAGCCGGGGTTGGTGATGATCCCCATTTCAGACCGGCTCTTCGCGGAAGATGACGTCGGCCGCAAAGACGTCGCCGACGCGCGCCGCTGCGCCGCGCGCGAGATCGATCATCGACGGAATCGCGCCGACGCCCAGCGACTCGAGCGAGGCTACGCCGTGCGATCGAATTCCGCATGGAACGATGAGATCGAAACCCGTGAGGTCCGTCGTCGCGTTGAACGCCAGCCCGTGCATGGTGACCCAACGCGACAGCCGCACGCCGATGGCGCCGAGCTTTCGCAGATGATCGTGCTCGGGGCCGGGATCGCCGGGCCACGTGGACGTTTGCGACGGATCGACCCAGACCCCGATCATCTTGGCGTCATCCGGCACCACCCCGGCGCCGATGCCGCAATCAGCGGCGAGGCGGATCATCACCTCGGCGAGGTCGCGAACGTAACGCCTGACGTCGCAGCGATCGGGCTTGAGATCGAAAATCGGGTAGGCCACGAGCTGCCCCGGTCCGTGATACGTCACGTCGCCGCCGCGACCGGTCTCGAAGAGCGCCACCCCGAGGGTGGCGCGTAACTCAGCCGAGGCGAGCACGTTGCCGCCGTCGGCGCCGCGACCGAGCGTGATGACCGGGTCGTGCTCGAGGAGCAGCAACGTGTCGCCGACCGTGCCTTCGATGCGCGCTGCGAGCAGTCGTTCTTGGAGCGCCAACGCATCTGCGTACGAAACTCGTCCGAGCCAGCGCGCGTCGATGCGACGACTCA
>JAYUVX010000027.1:0-22998 GCA_043753855.1 Myxococcales bacterium
TTCGAGCGGGATACCAGATTCGAACTGGCGACCTTCAGCTTGGGAAGCTGACACTCTACCGCTGAGTTAATCCCGCAGAGCGGTGAGAACATACCGGAAAGCCGGCGGCGGTCAACACCGTCCGAGACGCCGATCGCCACCTTCCCGCTGATCTTCGCGTTCGCTTGGAGCGCGAAAGCTTTCATGACAGCTCGCGGCCCTACCGCGCAGGCTGTCACTCCTTCCGTAGCTTGTGAGGACCCTCGTTGATGGCAGCTTGCTCCCGTCGCGTTCTGATCTGAGGGGGGAGTCCATCCTCGACGGGCGAGGGTGACCTCGCTCGCGGCGTCACCCCCTCGTGCGAGCATCCCCCGCCGTGGAACAACTCACCGCTGCGCGTTCGACGCTCGAAGCCTGCTCCCCTCACGCCGACCGCTCGGAAGCTCTCCAGGTGCTGACCGAGCACGCGGCCGCCCAGGGCGCCGAAGGGCTCGCGTCCGCGCTCGCGGATCGCGCGCTCCGCGTGACGCGCGGCACGGACTTCGCGGTGGCGCGCGACGCGCTCGACGCGTTGCTGCGGCGGCTGGAGTCGTCGCGCGACGATGGCCTCATCGTGCGAAACGCGCCCGGAGGACTTCAGGTCGGGCGGCGGGGAACGAAGTCGCGCACCTACCAGGTGTGGCTCGCGGCGTCCGGCGACGGAAGTTGCAGCTGCCCCGACTTCGCGAAGGCGTCGCTCGGATCGTGCAAGCACCTGCTCGCCGTCATCGCGAGATCACGCCGGCCGCGGTTCGCGCCGCGGGCCCTGCGCTGGGATCCGGTGCGACCATTCACGGGTCCGGGTGACTGGCTCCAGCGCGTCTGGTCCGATCCGGAGCTCGCGCTGCCGCGCCAGCTGTCGACCCTGTTCCAGCGCGCCCCCGTCGCCCGGCCCTTCGACCCCGCATGGGCCGCCGATCCGAAGCGTCGGCGTGCGGCGGTGGAGCTGCTGTTGGCCGCGTGCCGCCGGGATCCGACGCTCGCCGAACCCGCGCTGGTGCCGCTGCTCGAACGCGAACGCGAGGCTCTCGGGCGCCGGCAGGTCATCGCGTCGCGCGATCTGGATCGGCTGATACGCGGGCTCCGGCAGAAGCTGTTTCCGTACCAGCGTGCGGGCGTCGAACGGTTCCTGAATGCGGGCCGGTTGCTGCTTGCCGATGACATGGGCCTTGGCAAGACGGCGCAGGCGATCGCGTCGTGTCATGCCTTGTTTGCCGGCGGGAAGATCCGGCGAGCCCTCGTGGTGGCGCCGGCATCGCTCAAGCCGCAGTGGGCGTGCGAGTGGCGCGCGTTCACCGACCTTCCGCTCGTCACCGTCGACGGTCCGCCCGAAGACCGCGCGCGGATGTATCGGCGCCGGGCGGACGGCGTGTTGCTCGTCAACTACGAGCAGCTCCTGCGCGACCTGCCGGCCGTGCAGAGCTACGCCCCCGATCTCGTGATCCTCGACGAGGCCCAGCGGATCAAGAACTGGCAGACGAAGACCGCGGCGGTCGTCAAGCGCCTCGAGCCGGCGTGGCGACTCGTGCTGACCGGTACACCGATGGAGAACCGGCTCGACGAGCTGGCGTCGATCATGGAATGGGTCGACGAACCCGCGCTCGAGCCGCGATGGCGCCTTCCGAGCTGGCACAGTGTGCGGGCGGATGGCAGCCGCGAGGTGATCGGCGCGCGGAACCTCGACACGCTGCGGGCCCGGCTTGCGCCGAGCATGCTCCGTCGCGTCCGCAGCGAGGTGCTGGCGCAACTGCCGCCCCGGCGCGACGAGCTAGTCTCGATGGCGCTGACCGAGGCGCAACAGGGCGCTCACGAGGACCTGGCTCGGCCGATCGCCGAGCTCGCGCACAAGGCACGTCGGCGTCCGCTGGCCCAGGCCGAGTTCCTGCGGCTGATGCAGCTGCTCACCCAGCAGCGGATGATCTGCAACGGCCTCGCGCTGCGTGACTTCACGGAGGTGTGGCCGACACTCGAGAGCACGCGGCGGCGATCCGACAGCGTCCTCGCGAGCCTCGACAGCCCCAAGCTGGTCGAGCTCCGGACCCTGATCGCGGATCTGGTCGTGACCCAGGAGCGGAAGGTCGTCGTGTTCAGTCAGTGGAGGCGGATGCTCAAGCTGGCTGCGTGGGTGACCGGCGACGTGCTCGCGCGAGCGGGCGTCCGCGCGGCGTTCTTCACCGGCGAGGAGTCGCAGCGGCGTCGCAGCGAGAACCTCGTCGCGTTCCATGACGATCCGGCGACGCGGGTGCTGTTCGCGACCGACGCCGGCGGTGTCGGTCTCAATCTCCAGCGCGCGGCGAGCTGCTGCATCAACCTCGAGCTGCCGTGGAACCCGGCCGTGCTGGAGCAACGGATCGGCCGGATCTTCCGGTTCGGTCAAACCCAGCCGGTCGACATCTACAACCTCGTCGCGGCCAGTGGGATCGAAAACCGGATCGCCAGCTTGGTCGGCGACAAGCGCGCGCTGTTCACCGGCCTGTTCGATGGCACGAGCGACGAGGTGCCGTTCGATTCGGCCGGGTCGTTCATGACCCAGGTCCAGGAGATCGTCCGACCCGAGACCTCGTCGATCACCGCGGTGCTGGATCCCTCGGTCGAGGACGTCGACGCAGCGGAGCTTCCGCTGGAACCCGACGAGGAGGAACCGCCGGCCGTCACCACGTCTGCTGCGCCCGCGCAGGTCACGGTCGAGCTCGGTGATCTCGCGTCGGTGATGTCGCAGATCGACGTGCGCCCGCTCGGCGATGGCCGCGTCGCGCTCGAGCTCCCGCGACCGGCTGCCGTTGCGCTCGGCGGCCTCCTGCGCGCGCTCGCTGCCGCCGTCGAAGGCACACCCGCGGTGCATTGACCGATGTCAGCCCGAGCACGAGCAGGTGACGACGCAGCGGAAGCACTCGTGGTGACGCGATCGTAGAGCCGCGATGGCCAGAGCCAAGAACCGGCGGAACCTCGGTCCTCGTCGCAAGAGGATGAGACGCCCGGCGCGGTTGGATGCCGCCGTGAAATGGCGGTCTGGCTACGGCGGTACAAACATCGTCCGCGGCTACGCGCGTTGGTTCGGCGTCGATCTGCTGTGCGCGGTGTTCGAGCTCCGCATGATCGGCGTCGAAATCGCCGCTGCGTATGAGCAGCAGCTCCGAAGCACGATCTGGACTCGCGCTGCAGCCCGCGCGAGGTGGCGCGCCGAGAAACGGGCTGCGCCACGCCCGATCGAGATCGAATGGCCCGCTGACTGGCCGATCGAGTGGATCCCGACCGACGAAGACGAGAACGTCATCTCGATCGACGGCATTCCATACTGAGAAGCAACCGAGGCGTACCCCAGCGATGGCGTGCCGCGTAGCTGCCCAGCCAGTTCTCGGTGCGCAGTGGGCGAGCGCTCTTCCTCACGCTGCAGGGCACCCCACCGGCTCAGCAACGCGAGCTGCTGCGGCACTGCGTGCGCTCGCCGCGGGCACGCAGCGTTTCACGTGTTCGAGCCGCTAGGACGGCGGCGTCTCGGGAGGAGCAGGCGGCGTTGGCGGCACGCCCTGACAGGTCTCGATCTCGCCCGGGCAGCTCGCGCGCATGCACGCCTCATCCGTGCAGCTGTTCCGCTCGCCGCAGGAGAGCAGCGCATCGTGTTGCTGCGCCGCCAGCGTGGTGCCGTTGTTCGAGCACCCGCGCAAGCACAGCGGCTGCGTGCACGATGCATCGCAGGTCTCCACGATCTCCGCGCAGGTCTGGGTGCCGCCACCCTCCGGCGGCGGGTTGATGATCTTCGCCGCCTGGTTGATACAGCCGACGAAGCCAACGACGATCAGGAGGCGCCACACCGGTTGAACTCTACCGCGCCGCGGGCGATGACACGGCTCGACGTGCTCGCGATCGACCTCACCGGCAAGCGCGCCCTCGTGGCCGGCGTCGGCGACGAGCGCGGCCTCGGGTTTGCGATCGCGAAGGCACTCCATGCTGCGGGCGCCACGGTCTCGGTCGCCACCTGGCCGCCGCTCTACAAGCTGTTCAAGCTGATGATGGCGCGCGACCCCGGGCCCGGAACCACACTCCGGCTCGCCGCGATCCACCCGTTCGACGCGGACTACGATCGCCTGCAGGACGTGCCCGCCGAGATCCGCGAGCACCGCCGCTACAAGGACCTCGGTGACTTCACGATGACCGGCCTGGCCGCCGCCGCGGGAGAGCTCGACATCGTCGTCCACAGCCTCGCCAACGCACCCGAGGTGAAGCGGCCGCTGCTCGAGACCTCGCGCAGAGGCTACCTCGCCGCGCTCTCCACCTCCGCCTACTCGCACGTCTCGCTCGTGCAGCACCTCGGCCCGCAGGTGCGCCGCGGTGGATCGTTCCTCGCGCTCAGCTACCTCGCAAGCAACCGCGTGGTGCCCGGCTATGGCGGCGGGATGTCGTCGGCGAAGGCCGCGCTCGAGTCCGATGCACGCGTCCTCGCCTTCGAGGCCGGCCGACGCTGGGGCCACCGCGTCAACATCATCTCGCCCGGCCCGTACCGGTCGCGTGCCGCCGAGGCGATCGGCCCGATCGATCAGATGATCGCGTACACCACCGCCGCCGCACCGCTCACCGAACCGATCACCTCCGAGGAGGTCGGCGCCACCGCCGCGTTCCTGTCGAGCCCACTGGCGAGCGGCATCACGGGGACCGTGATCTACGTGGACAAGGGGTATGCCGCGATGGGCCGGACCAGCTAGGCTTACCGAGGACATGCTCCGCGCCCTGGTGGTCGCCTCTGCGCTCGCTCTGCCATGCGCCATCGCGATCGCCGAGGACGCTCCGCCCGCCGCGGAATCCAACCAGGCAACCGGCCGCGTGATCGATAATCTCGGCCGGCCGATCCGCAATGCGCTGGTCACGATCGAGGGCTCTACCGATTCCGTGAAGACCGATCGTGCGGGGAAGTTTGCGATCACGGCGCCGATCGGCACCACGCTGGTCATCAGCTCCGACAAGCACGGCGTGTCGCTCGCCACGGTCAGCGGCCCGGTGCTCGATGACATCGTGCTGCTGATCGAGCTCTCCACCGAGGAGATCGTGGTCGCGGGCGAAGCACCCACCGCGGCCGTGGGCGCCGCGAAGCTCGATCGCGAGGAGCTGCAGCGGATGCCCGGTGCCGGCGGTGATGTGGTGCGTGCGCTCAGCGCGATGCCCGGCGTGGTGAATCAGCAGCTGCCGCTCGGCTACTCCGGCGTGGTGATCCGCGGCGCGTCACCGCAGGACTCCAAGGTCCTGATCGACGACTTCGAGATCCCGATCCTGTTTCACCCCTTCGGGTTCCGCGCGATCGTGCCGGCCGAATCGATCCAGTCGCTGTCGTTCATCCCCGGTGGATTCGACGTCGCTTATGGCCGATCGTCGTCGGGAATCGTCCTGCTCACCACGCGGCCGGGCAGCGAGGATCGCACCACGCAGGGCGAGATCTCGCTGATCGATGGCGGGCTCGTTGCGCAGGGACCGCTCGGCAAGAAGACGCGCTACATGGTCGCGCTGCGGCGCTCGGTGATCGACTTCGTGCTGCCGCTCGTCATCCCGAGCAGCGTGGATCTGTCGCTGACGACCGTGCCGCAGTACTGGGACGAGCAGCTGCGCATCGATCACGAGCTGTCGGCGAAGTGGAACCTGTCGCTGTCGAGCGTGGGCACCAACGACGTGTTCGAGCTGTACACCACGAAGAACGAGGAGGCGAACGCCAAGCGGTTCTACAGCCGCACCCGGTTCATCCGCCTGACCGCGGCCGCGCGATACCACGATGGGCCGTGGAGCGCGAACCTCGCCCTCTCGGGCATGCTCTCCGATCTCACCGCCGAGATCGGGCTCTATCAGAAGCTGAAGGTCACCACGCCGCTCGTCACGCCACGCATCGTGGTCACCCGTAGCGAGCCCGCCGCGATCGGCCTCGAGGACGTGGTGTGGAGCTCCGGCGCCGAGGCGCAGATCGGTCACTCCACCACCGACCTCGCGATTCCCCTCGAGCGCCGCGAGGGCGAGCCGTTTCCGCCGTATGACCCGAAGGACACCAGCAGCCAGTTCAAGGGCTCGGTGTGGTTCCCCGACTTCGCCGCATGGAGCTCGGTCGGCGCCAACTTCGATCCGCGGATCCGGATCAGCGCCGGCCTGCGCGCCGATTATTTCGGCCGGCCGCGCGAGCTCGCGTTGCAGCCGCGCACCGACCTGCAGCTGAAGCTGGTGAAGGGGCTGTCCGCGCGGTTCGGCGCCGGCGCGTATCGACGTCCGCCCGAGTTTCAGTCGGAGTTTCTGCAGCAGAGCCTGAAGTCGGAGCGCTCGACGCAGATGACGATGGGTCTCGAGCTGTTGCCGATGCCGGGCGTGCGCACGCAGGCGTCGCTCTACTACACCGATCGCACCGCGCTGATCACGCACAACGCGGATGGCTCGCTCGGCAACAACGGCCGCGGCGTCAGCAAGGGCTTCGAGCTGCTCGCGATGCTCAGCGACGGCAAGACCTGGTTCGGCTGGCTCGGCTACTCGTACTCGAACTCGATGCGCACGGACGCGCCGGGCGGCAAGCCCCGGCTGTTCGATTACGATCAGCCGCACAGCATGAACGCCGCGGTGAGCTGGAAGAAGGGGCACTGGACGCTCGGCGGGCGGTTCCAGCTCTACTCCGGGCTGCCGTCGACGCCGATCGTCGGCGCCGAGTTCGATAGCGATCGCAACCTCCACATCCCGACCCCCGGCGAGGTCAACTCGGACCGCGCGCCGATCCACCACCAGCTCGACCTCCGCGTCGACTACGCCTGGACCTGGGGCACCGCGAAGCTGCTCGCGTTCCTCGACGTGCAGAACGTCTACCTCGATCGCAGCGTGGTCACCTACTTCTACAGCTACGACTACTCGCAGAAGAGCGCGTTCGAATCGTTGCCGCTGATCCCGTCGCTCGGGATCCGGGGGGTGTTTTGAAGCGCCTCGCGATCCTCGCCGTGCTTGGCGCGTGCAGCTCGGATGTCGATCCGCCGTGGCAGCTCGATCACGATCGGGTGATCGCCGTGCGCGCGAACCCGCCGCGGATCGCGAGCGGTGAGGTGTCGATGATCACGGCCCTGATCGGTACCAGGGGGAAGGCGCCCGCGGAGACCCGTCCCACGTCGACGGAGGTGGTCTCGCCCGACGCGCTGAAGGGAACCCTCACCGGCTCGATCGTGGAGGCGCCCGACGAAGCCCAGCTCGCGGCCGCACGCACCGAGCTCGGCCTCGCGGCGGGTCAGCCGGTCCCGGTGCGTCTGCGCACGACGTACGACGTCGCCGACCCACCGCTGGTCGGCCTCAAGATCGTGTGGATGGGCGAGCACGCGGAGAATCCGCTGATCGATCGGGCCACGGTGAATGGCCTCGATGTCATCACGATCACGCAGCTGCTGGTAGCTCCGGTGACCGACATCCCGCTCGAGGTGTTCTTCGATGACAGCTACGTCGTCAACTGGCTGACCTCCGCCGGCGAGATGCACGACTTCGATCTGCCCGCGGCGTACCTGCGGATCGAGCCGGCGACGCCTCAGGAGGGCACGCTCGGCGTGGTGGTCCGCGATGACCGCGGCGGCGTGGCGTGGAAGCTGTGGTCGATCGACGTGTCTACACAGGCAACGCGCCGGCATGGAAGCCGGTGAGGCAGCGCGTGATCAGCTCGTCGTGCCGGCGATCCTCGCGGGTCACCGGGCAGATCTCGCGGATCGCGTCGTACAGCGCACGCAGCGGCGCTGGGAGCTGCACAGCACGGCCCGTGGCATCGGTGGCCTGCGCCGCGGCGAGCATCCCGATCACCAGCACGTGGTCGGCGAGGTTCTGGATGCCGCGCAGGTCGCGCGCCGCGATCGCGCCCATCGGCACCTTGTCCTGATTGTGGCCCTCGGTGCTGCGCGAGAACACGCTCGCCGGCGCCGCCTGCTTCATCGCCTCGGCGACCAGCGACGATGCGAGGATCTCGATCGCCTTGAACCCGTGATGTGCGGTCTGACCCGGGCCGTCGACGAGGACCAGGTTCTCCGGGATCCCCGCGGTGTGCTGCGCGTGGCACAGCAGGACGAGCTGGCGCTCGAGGATCTCGGCGGCATGAGCGAGCTGGACCTTCAGCGTATCGGCCACGTGCGTGATGTGGCTGCCGTAGAAGTTGCCGCCGTGCAGCGCCACGCCGGTCTCCTCGTCCATCAGCGGGTTGTCGCCGGCTCCGTTGAGCTCGATCTCCACGGTGGCCGCGGCCTGCTCGATCACCTCGAGCAGCACACCGACCACATGCGGCGAGCAGCGGATCGAGTACGGGTCCTGGACCTTGCCGGCGTTGAGCACCGGGCGCGGATCGCACGCGAGGCCAGCGCGGACCCAGCTCGCATACTGGATCGAGCCGGGATGCGGCTTGGCGAGGAACAGCCGCTCGTCGAAGTGAGCCGGCTGACCGCGCAGCAGGAACGAATTCCACGCGGTGACGGTGGCGTGAGCACGCGCGAACGCCTCGGCGCGATCGAGCGCGATCGAGACCAGCGCGGTCATCACGCTGGTGCCGTTCATGATCGACAGCGCCTCCTTGTGCGCGAGCACGATCGGCTGGAGTCCCGCGGCCTCGAGAGCCTCGGCGCTCGAGCACGTGCCGCCGCGGAACATGACCTCGCGCTCGCCCGAGAGCACCGCGGCCACGTACGACATCGGCGTGAGGTCACCGCTGGCGCCGACCGAACCGAGCTCCGGGATGCACGGCAGGATGTCGTGCTGGAGCAGGCGGACCATCGCGTTCAGCGTCTCGACACGGATGCCGCTCCAGCCAACCGCGAGCTGCGCGAGCCGCGTGACCAACACCGCGCGGCTCTCGTCGGCGCCGAGCAGCGGACCGACGCCACAGCCGTGGAACCGGAACAGATTGGACGCGAGGTTCTGGCCGTACTCCGCCGAGATCGAGTTGACCACCGACGCACCGAAGCCGGTGTTGACGCCGTAGAACGGCTCGCCGCTCGCCGCGCGGGCATCCACGGCAGCGCGGTTCTTGATCATCCGGGCACGCCACACCGGCTGCTCGGTGAGCACCACGGAGAGCGCGCCCCGGGCCACGCGGGCGACGTCTCGGTGCGTGACGCGCGCCTCGCCGATGCGCAGCCGGTCGGTCACGACGGCGCGCTCCAGAAGTCGAAGAAGTTGAACCAGTTCAAGGGGGCTTGCCGCACGTAGGTCTCGAGCATCCGGGCGTAGGTCCCAGCGTAGCGTTCCAGAGCTGCCTGTCGCTCGGATCGGGGGAGTCTTACCTCGTCGGCGAGCAACTCGAAATGCAAAGCGTAATGATTGGGGCGGCCATAGATGCCGGCCACGAAGTAGACCGGGCAGCGCAGGCTGTGCGCGAGTAGCCACGGTCCTGTGGGAAACGCGGCCGGGCCTCCGAGGAACTCGGTGGTCACGATCCGGGCGCTGCCGGTGCGCGCGCTCGGGGTACGATCGCCGAGGATCGCCACCAGCTCGCCGCGCTCGATCGCAGCGCGGATCGCGAGCATCGCGGCGATCGGGTCGGTGCCGAGCGAGATCAACCGCGTCTCCATGTCGGGCGCGAGCGACTTGAGGACGGAGTTCATCCGCTCGGCGTTGGAGAAGTCGACCACGACGTTGATCGGAACGCTGAACTCCTTCGCGCGCGCCCGCATGACCTCGAAGCTGCCGAGGTGCGCGCCGAGCAGCAGCACGCCGCGGCCCGACTTCGCGACGGCGACGATCTTGTCGTGGTTCTGCTGCTCGAACTCGAACGAGCCGAACTTTCCGGTGAGGAAGAACATCCGATCGAGCGCGACCTGCGCGAACGTGTGGATGTGACGGACGACGGTCCAGAACGTCGCCGGCTGGCCCACGCGGCGCAGGAAGTCCTTCGACGCACGGCGCGCGGTGCCGCGGAAGATCGTGAAGTAGAACGCCACGACATAGAGCACCCAGCCCGCGATGCGGCGGCCGAACAGCCGCGCGCACAGCACGATCAAACGAATCCCCAGCACGGTGCCGGCCTCGGGGATCTTGCGCCAGTCAGCCACGAGTCAACCGTCGGTACAGCCACCGGAACGGCCACGACAGGATCCGCAGCAGCCCCTCGGTGCACAGCCAGAAGTGCGTGGCCGCGATCAGCATCGTGTCGTGAAACCCGCGGTAGTGCGAGACGCCACCGGACTCCGCCGAGCGATAGATCACCGGCGTGGGAACGTGGACGACCTTGCAGCCCTCCCACACCAGGCGCACCGCGATCTCCGGGTCGAAGTCCATCGCATCACCACGCGCCTTCACCCGCAGCGCCGCCTCCACCGGATACACGCGATAGCCGCACAGCGGATCGCCGACCTTGCGCCCGAGCGTCTCGACCATCGCAAAGAACACGGTGATCTGGCGCGCGCGGAGCCGGCCCTTCGGTGCAGAGGCGTCGAACACCGGCTGCGCGAGCACCACGGTGTCCCTGGGATCGCTGCCGAGTGCGGCGATCATCTTCGGGATGTCGTCCGTGTCGTGCTGGAGGTCGGCATCGATCTGCAGCGCGTAGTCGAACTGATGATCGTGCGCCCACGCGAGCCCGGTCTTCACCGCCGCGCCCTTGCCGCCGTTCTCGCGACGGAACACCACGTGGCAGCGACCGGATTCTCCGAGCCGCTGGACCACCTCGCGCGCGGGAAGCGCACTGCCATCATCGATGACGACGACCTCGGGGATGTGCTCGCGGACGCGGCGGACCACCTCCTCGATGGTCCGAGGATTGTCGTAGGTGGGGATGATCGCGCACAGCCGCATCTCATTCCACCAGCAGCTGACCGCTCGCCACCACGGCATCCGCGCAGGACACCTCGAACGTCAGCCGCGGCGTGGTGCCGGCGAGCGAGATCGCGAGATGTTGATCCGGCGTCACCGGGCGACGAAACCGCAGCCGGCGGATCGCGCGCAGCGAGTGAACCTCGGGCCGCTCGGCCTTCACGATCGGCCACACCAACCGCTCGACGAGCACCGCACCGGGGAGGACCGGAAAGCTCTCGAAGTGGCCGTCGAAGAACACGAGGTCGCGCGGCACCTCCGCGACGTACTGCCCCGGGCCCACGCGACGCGCCGGGATCTCGGTGGTCGCCAGGCCGAGCAGCGTGCGCAGCGCCGCAGTATCCAGCTTGCCACGCTCGGTGCGCGGGATGTGCGGCACCAGCTTGACGATCCTGGGGACGAACACCGCATCGAACTGCCGGCGGATCGCATCGGCGATCTGCTCGCGTGTGACGGCGCCCACCACCGCGACGGCCACGCGCGCTTCCCGGCCAGCCGCCGCGTGGACCAGCACCGCGACATCGGTGATCCCCGGCACCGCACGCAGCGTGGCCTCGACCTCGTGCGCGTGGGCGCGCTTGCCCGCGATCTTGACCAGCTCGGTGCTGCGGCCGAGATAGCTGAACGCGCCGCCCGACAGAAGCTCGATCCGATCCTCGAGCGTGGTGCGCGGCGTCCACGGCGACTCGACGACGAGCTGACCACCCGGCGCGCTCACGATGACGCCCGGCAGCGGCGTCCACGGCTGCAGCGGATGGGTGCGCGTCGCGATGCCGCCGGTCTCCGTGGAGCCGAGCACGTCAGTGACGTGCCAGTCGTGCGTGGTGGCGAGGCCTTCGTGCAGCTCGGCGGGAAGCCGGGCACCACTGGTGATCACCCGCAGCCCGCGCGGCATCGGCACATCCGCCATCGCGCGGAGGTGGGCCGGCGTGGAGATCAAAAGGTCCACGCCCTCGCGCTCGATCACGGCCGCTACATCCGCGGGCAGCAGCGCCGCGTGGCTGACGATCCGGGCACCGAACTTGAGCGGCAGCAACGCGCCGAACAGCAGACCGAACAAGTGCGAGAGCGGCACCGTCGACAGCACGCAGGTCGCGGGCTCGATCACGGTCGCCAGCACCTCGAGCTCGGAGACCAGCTGCGCGAGCGTCTTCTCGACATAGCGCGGCCGCTCGGTGGTTCCCGACGTGGTCATCCGCACCGCGATCTCGGGCCATGCCGGCATCACGTTGCCGTGGGTCTCGGCATCGATCACCGCAGGGACGTAGATCGCCTTCGGCGAGCGCTGCTGGCGCTCCGGATCATCGTGCAACACGTGCGTCAGCAGCGGATCGGCATCCACGCGATCGAGCGTGCCGGCCTGTACGTTCGGCAACAGCTCCACCGTGGCTCCGGCCATCCACGCGCCGAGCAGGCCCGGCACGTACGACCGCGCATGCGTGCACGACAGCACGATGCGACCACCCGGATCCCCGAGCACCGCCGCGATCCGGTGTGCCTGGGTCACGAGGGCCTGCTGGGCCTCACCGCTGCGATGTAGAAGGGAGGTCAGCATCGTCGGAGAATGGCGGAGGGAACACTTTGCTCAGTAGCCAGTCAAGAGGGTTACGCCCGTAGTCCCGGAAGCTGATCTTGCGGACCACGTACTCGATGGCGAACAGCACGCCGACGAGACCGTAGCTCAGGATCCCGACGTAGACCGTCCAGACCTCGAGCGTCGCGAACCGGGCCAGGACGAGCCCGATCGCGGCGAGGACGAGCAGGTAGCTACCCCAGACCGCGGTCCAGCGCCGGCAGTGCGCCTGCTGGGCGGGCGAGAGCTCGGCCTTCACCATCCGCGCGAAGTGCTCGATCAGCGGCGTGGTGCGCAGCGAGCGCAGGAACGCGAGGCCGAACGCGCCCTGGCTCGCCGACGGCAGGATCAGCAGCCAGGTGCCGTTGTTCGAGATCCAGCCGAGCAGCGCGAACCCCAGCGCGATCGCAGGCAGCTGGAGCGCAGCAAGGCGTTGCTCACGCTTGGCGGTGAGAAGCACCGGGATGGTGCGTACGATCACCCAGGCGACCAAGGTGAGCGCGGCGACCTGCACATCGCCCTGCGACAGCGTCCAGTACAGGACCCACGGCGAGGCGAGGATGAACAGCACCGAGAGCACCGTGAGGGTCTTGTTCACAGCGCCTCGTAGCTCTCGTTGGTGATCGTCAGCGTGTAACCGAACCACTCGTTGCGGAGCATCGCCGAGACCGGCTCGCACGCCGCCGGTGTACAGCCCTCGCCGAGCTGGACGCGGATCGCACCCTTCAGCGCGCTGCCCGGGCGAGTGAACGTACTCGCGCGCAGCTGACCATCCTTCCACAGCTCCTCGACGTGCTCGCCATCGAGCTCGCCGCGCACCACGCCGGAGTAGCGGGGCTCGGGTGCCGGCAGCCGCTTGAAGAACACGCGGTGCACGTCGACCACGATGTTGCGCGGCGAGAATGGCAGCTGCGGTCCAGCGAACTGGACGAACTCGATCTGGTCACCCTTCTGGGTCAGCGTGAATCCCTTCATGTCCATCGGACCGAGGCCGATGATCAGCAGCGTACCGCCCTGCTTCTGCACCACGGCGTCGAGCTCGGCATCGAACGGCTTGCCATCGTGCTGGGTATGGATCTTCAGCGTCTGCCGGACCATGAAGTCGTGAGGGAACGTGCTCGGGTCGCGCAGCACGCCCGGATACTCCGACGGTGCCTCGGTCCGGATCGTGCTCGTGCGCGGCGGGTGGCCGCACGCCGCCAGCGCGAGCAGCATCAACAGCGCCTTCACGACCCCTCCGTGAGCAGACGGGGTCCTGCGAGCGACGCCATGACGAAGCAGAACACGAGACTGAACGTCACGCCCAGGGTCACCGTCACACCGAGTGCAGCGAGGCCCGGGCTGTGGCTGAGGCCGAGCAGCCCGAACGACAGGATCGTCGTGATCGACGCCGTGAGGATGCTCACCATCGTCCGAGCAGACTCCTCGGGAGACGCCGTGGTGTCGACGAAGAAGATCCCGAAATCGACGCCGAGCGAGATCACGAGCAATAGTGACATCACGTGCAAGATCGTCAGCGAAACGCCCGTGGCGACCAGGGTGCCGACGGTGGCCACGCAGGCGAGGATCGCGGGCGCCAGCGCGACCGCGGCCTTGCGAAGGCTGCGATAGCGCACGAGCAGCAGCACGAAGATCGCCGCGAAGCCGAACAGGGATGCCACCACGGTCCGGATCCGGACGCCGCGAAACAGCTCCACGATGGTCTCCGCGGGGACCACGATCGTCGCCGATGGAACCTTCGCCTGCAGCGCGGCCGCATCGGTCACGCCGGCGAGCGAGATCAGCGCGACGGGCGTGGTCTGCGCCGGCACCCACGCGGTGAGCAGCGGCGCGAGCGGGGACGTCCGCAGCTCCGCGAGCGTCAGCAGCTTCGGCGCGGGAACCTCGAGCGAGTCCCAGAACAGCTGGAACTGATCCGGCACGAACTCGAGCTCTTCCATCACCGCGCGGATTTGCGGAACCGCCGCGCGTGCCGCCGCGAACCGGGCCAGCTGCTCCTCGCGCGATGGCAGGATCCGCCCGAGTGGCACGAACGACGTCAGCGCCCCCGCCTGCTGCGCCCGCTCGAGCTCGGCGGTGGCGGTGCCGACCGCGGTGACCAGCGCCTCGTCCGTGGCAGCGGTGATCACCGCGAACGAGTCGGTATCCGGGCCGAGCCGCGAGCGCACCGCGCGATCCTCGACGACGTGCGGTCCGGACTCGTTGACCAGCATGTTCACGTTATCGGAGAACCGCGCGTGGTACACGCCCGCGATGCTGGCGACCACGACCACCGCGGCGAGTGCAAGCTGGAACGCCGTGGTCCACCTGCGCCGGGTCAGCCGTAGCAGCATCGCGAGCACGCTGCGATTGAGCATCCCGAGCGTACGCGGCGGGCGGTAGGTGACGGGCATCCACGGCGGCACCATCCAGTAGGTCGCCGCCATCGACGCGATGATCGCGATCGCCGAGAACACCGCCATCTGGCGCAGGCCCATCAGGCCCGACGCCGCGATCCCGATGAACCCGATGATCGTCGTGAACGCACCGAGGATGATGCTGGGCGCGACCGCCTTCATCGTGGCGCTGGCCGGTACGTCGGGCGTCAGCACGAAGTGCGCGTAGTAGTGCTCGACGTAGTCGAGGCCCACGCCGAGCAGCGAGGTGCCGAACGCGATCGTGATGCCGTGGATCTCGCCGAACACCGCCTGGCAACCGAGCACCGCCGCCGCGCTGCCGAACAGCATCGGCACGAAGCCGATCAGGATCATTCGCACCGAGCCGAACAGCACGAGGAAGATCACCAGGATCCCGATCGTCGAGAGGATGCCGATCCGGTTCACGTCGGCCTTGATCTGCGCCTCCGACGCGATCGCGAACTGTGCCGTGCCCGCGGTCTGCATCCGGGCGTCCGGCGGCGCGGTGGCGAGCCAGCCATCGAGGACCACGCGGAACGCACGCTGGGCATCGCTATCGAACGTGGACGACCGGGTCTCGACGAATACGAATGCGTGCAGGTGATCGGCGGTGAACAGCACGCCGTCCTCGTCGACCAGGGCGTTGCCGCGCGTGGAGCGCAGCGCCTGCAGCGGCTCCCACATCCCGCCGAGCGGATCGCGCGGCGCGGACTGGCGCACCATCACGCCCATCGGTCCGCCGAGCTGCTCCTTCAGATCGGAGAGCCGCCGGCGCAGCTCGGCGTCGGTGTACACGATGCGCGGCAAGAACGTGGTGGCCGGATACGCGGCGAGGAAGCCGAGCATGCCGGTCAGGTCGGCCTCGGTGAAGCCGCTGCGCGCCACCGCCACGTCGCGCTGCGTTCGCAGGAAGCTCACCAGCGAGAGCGTCAGCTCGTGCAGACGATCCGGCGCCGGCTCGCCGAGCGTCAGGTCGATCATCATCACCTTCGAAAGCTCGCTGTCCGCGAGCAAGGCCGCGATCTGCGCGCCCCGGTTATTGCCGTCGTCGGGGAGGAAGTCGGTGATCTTGGTCGTGAACCGGAGGTGCGGGACGGCGGCGGCAAACCCGACCGCAGTTGCCAGCACCACGACGAGGGTAGCGGCGCGAGCCCGCCAGCGCGTCAAGGGGCCCCGAACGCAGTCGCGATCTCGGCGTCCGCAACGTCCTTGTTCTTGCGGAGGTTCGTCAGATGCGTGTCGGTCGAATCGCCGCTCGCCTCGATCACCTGCAAGGACACGAGCTCGGTCTGGTTGCCGAGCACGGTGACGCTCTTCACGAGCTTCTTCAGCGAATCGGTGCGCGGCGCGAACGACAGTGCCCACCAGCTGGCAGCGCTGCCGTAGAGGCCAATCGTGAAAGACTTTTCGAGCTCGGCGCGATCACCGCGCAGCAGCGTCGGGAAGATCATCGCGAAGGCCTTGAGGTCCTTGCTCTTGTCGAGCGGAATCTCCTCGACACGCTTGTCCTTCTTGATCCGCAGCGTGGTCCGGGTCACCACCACCTGCTGCGGCTTCGGCGTCAGCGTGGTGCGCGCGATGCCGCGCTCGCGATCGAAGAAGATCGTGCCGGTCGAGCGCAGCGGCTTGGCGAGCAGCGCGACGTGCTTCTCCTCTGCGAACGAGCAGCCGAGGCGCTCGAGCTTCAGCAGCGCGAACACCGGATCTACCTTCGCCCCCTGCGTGGGCTGTCCGGACACCAGTGTAGCGGGCGGTGCATCGGCAGGTGCTGCGAACACGGAGCCGCTCAGCACTGCCAGGATCGCCAGCGCCACGCGCGTGGTCATGGCTTGGTCTGAGCAGCAGCGGCGGCCGTGCGCAGCGCAGCGATCCCGTTGGGGCCGACGAGGCCGTGAATGGCGATGATCACGTCGTCAATGGTACGTAGGTCGCGGAGCATTTGTTCATCGAACGCGAGCCCCGTGACCTCCTCGACCTTCACGGCGAGATCGATGGCGTCCAGGCTGTCCAGCTCGAGGTCCTCGACCAGTCGCGAAGTGGGCTGAATTCGCTGGGCATCCAGCTGGAAGAGCTCCTTCATCATGAGCTGGATTTCCCGCAGGATCTCGGCCTTTGACGATGGTTCCATACCCGCGAGTAGTGTAGTTACCGAAGGTCCGAATTCAAGCCCGAACGTTGAGAGTCCGCCCATGCCTGGCCGTCGAAAGCGCGTCCCCAAGCAGTACCACCAGGTTCACGCACTCGCGTTCTCGCCGCTGCTGTTCCAGGCCGCGATGGCTGCACGCAACATGGGTGTGCTGGCCGTGGTCAATGCCTCGAAGTCGGTAGGGCTCCTGCCCGCCGAGGTCGCGAGTCAGGCCAACGTCTCACGGTATGCCGCGCGCGTGCTGCTCGAAGGCTGTCTGGCGCTCCAGCTGGTGGATCTTGAGGCCGGGCGCTATCGCCTGACGGATGCCGGCTATCTGTGGATCTCCGACGAGATGGTGCGGATCAACGCCAACTTCGTTCAGGACATCTGCTACGCGGGCGCGATTCACCTCGAAGCCAGCCTGCGCACTGGAAAGCCCGAGGGCCTGAAGGTGTTCGGCGACTGGTCCACGATCTACGAGGGCCTCTCGCAGCTGCCGCCCGAGGTGCAGAATAGCTGGTTCGATTTTGATCATTACTATTCTGACAGCGCATTTCCGCTGGCGTTCGCCAAGGTGTTCGAGCCGCGGCCGAAGCAGCTGCTCGATGTCGGCGGCAACACCGGCAAGTGGGCCCTGCACTGCCTCGCCAACGATCCGGACGTCCATGTCACCGTGCTCGACCACCCCGGCCAGATCGCCAAGCTTCAGCAGAACGCGGCAGCCGTCGGCGCAGCTGCCCGACTCCACACGATCGCGCTCGATCTACTCGATCACGCGCGGGCGTTCCCCGGCGGCTTCGACGTGGTGTGGATGAGCCAGTTCCTCGATTGCTTCGGCGAGCCCGACATCAAGCGCCTGCTCGAGCGTGGCAAGGCAGCCCTCGCGCCCGGCGGCCGCCTGCTCGTCATGGAGACGTTCTGGGACCGTCAGCCGAACGAGGTTGCCGAGCTCTGCCTCCAGGGCACCAGCCTCTACTTTTCGTGCATGGCGAATGGCACGAGCCGCATGTACCACTCGCAGGACCTTCTCGAGCTAATCGCCGCTGCGGGCCTCACGCTGGTATCCGACCAGGCCATCGGCGCGAGCCACACGCTCCTCACCTGTACCTCTTGAGCCGCGCCGCCGTTTGCCAGGTCTGCGCTCGCGGCTTGGTGATACTCTGAGATCTGGTGGGAGGCTTCGTGGGCAACAGCACGCATCGTTTCGTCATGGCCGCACTCGCGGTCGGTACCCTGGTCCAGGTCGCGCACGCGGATGACCAGGCGCCGCAGCCGTATCCGCAACCGTATCCGCAACCGTATCCGCAGCCCTATCCCCAGCCCTATGCGACGCAGCCGCTGTATCAGCCGGCACCGCCGCAAGGTCCCGAGGAGATCAACGACTTCGACGACTCGCGCCCCGTGCCTGCCGGGTACACGAAGGTCACGCGCACCCGCAAGGGCCTCGTGATCGGCGGCGCCGTGACGTTCGGCGTGACCTACAGCATCTCCGCGATGATCGCCGCGATGGGCGAGGACGAGCGTCGCCGCGACCCGTCGTCGACCGACCTGTCGCCGATGTGGATCCCGGTCGCCGGCCCGTTCCTCGAGCTCGGCAAGGTCGAGAGCTCGACCGCGAAGTTCTACCTTGTGAACTTCGGCATCGCGCAGACCGCCGGCGCGATCATGCTGGTGTACGGCCTCACCAATCCAAAGACCTCGCTGATCCGTAACGACCAGCTCTCGATCACACCGATGGTCGGCGGCGGCACCTCGGGCTTCGCGGTCTCCGGTCACTTCTAGTCTCCGGCTACTTCCAGTCCCCGGCTTCTTCCAGCCTCGGGCCACTTCTAGTCGCCTCGTCATCGTCATCGTCCTCGTCATCGTCCTCGTCCTCACGAGCCCATCGTCCCGCGCGAGGCGTCACACGAGCCAGCGACCGATCGCGAGGCGTCAATACGAGCAGCAGCGACCGGTCGCGAGGCGTCAACGCTGGGGCCAGTCACGTCGTGCGGCGCCCCGGACGGCACCGTGCCGCGGAGGCGCCAGACGCCACTGACCAGGAACACCTGACCGCCGCTGCTCGCAGCGTGCTCAGACTCGCCGTTGGGGGCGTGCGGATCCTTCGTCATCGACATGACGCAGCTGTTCTATGCTGGGCGCCGATGTCCAGCGCGCACATCTTCATTCGGCTCGCACGTTGTTACATCGTGCGTGCGGTCCGCGACGAGCTCTACGCGCGCCGCTTGCTCGACAGTTACGCCGGCGACGCCACCACCGATGCGCCGCTCGAGCGTCTCGAACTCTCGCGTGCTGTTCGGCGCGCGCACCAGCAGCTCGAACCGCAGGCGCTCGACATGGCCGATACCCTTCACTTCGCGGTGTTCGGCTATCTAGAGCGTCCGACGACGAAAGTACACGACAGCGCGTCGCTGCACCGCGGCCTGGATACGGGCTACGGCTGGCCCGCGGTGCTCATGGAGGCGAGCGTGACCCGCCTCGCGCTCGAGCTGCCGGCCATCGCGGATGCATTGTCGGATCGCGACCAGTGCTCAGAGGTCGCCGAGCTCGCTACGTTCTACCAGGCCGCGGCGCTCGCCGGGCAGGTGATGATCGTCGGCGAGGTCTAGCGTGCCTCGCATCCCGGAACACCATGCAACGAGCTGGATGCGACCCAGCGTTGGGTGCGCGCGGATTCGGCGTGCCACCTCGTAGCCGTCCATCATTTTGACGAAGCCTGTGAACATCTCACAGCTGACCGAACTGCTGCCGCTGACCCCACCAACGCGAGGTTGAGCGCTGGCGGACCGTGAATGGCCTCTTTTTGATCGAGCGTCACCTCACACTCGTCGAGGACACCATCGCGCCCGTTCTTGCGATACCTTCATCGCGAGCGAGCACCTGATGGCACCGTTGTGGATCGAGCGGCGCGGCGACGACTACCTCGCGATCGACACCGACGTCATCAATGGCGACGGCGACGGAACCGTGGTCTGGACCGCGCATCTGCCGATCGATCCCGATGGCTCGCCGTTCCGCGAGCAGCTGGTGTGGCCGCAGACCGGCGTGGTCGCGATCGGCGCCGGCCGCTGGGTCCACCTTCTCGCGATCGCCGACGGCTCGATCGCGGCGTCGTTCTCACTCGCGTCGGACCGCTTCGGCCACCTCGCGCTGGACGACGATGGTGCCACGCTCTACATCCTCGGCTGGTGCCGCGTGATCGCAATCGCTCGCCATCATGAGGTGCGCTGGGAGAGCCCCGAGATCGCCGTCGACGGCATCGTCTGGCGCGGTCGCGACCGCGATCGCCTCCGGGTCGCCGCCGAGATGGATCCGCCCGGCGGCTGGGTTGACGTCGAGCTCGACGCCGCCACCGGCGCCGAGGTGGCGCGCGCCGCGTTCGTCGTCACGTAGCCTTCAACGCGCGGAGGCCCGTCATGTGGTCTAGGTCCGCGCGACCGGTTAGGAGTCCAAGCGCCGCGCCCACTCCACTGGCGCGAGGATACGCAAGAGCCGCTTTTCGGTGGGGGAGAGTGTCTTCGCTTCCTGCAGCTCGGCGACCGCGGCACGCACCCGCAGATGATCCTCCAACGCCTCGATGAGCAGGACCCGCGGGTTGGCCCTGAGCTTGTCGGCGCGCTCCGTTAGATGAATCCAGGCGTCGAGCCCCTCGCGCGCCCACTCCGAGAAGCTGTGCCCCGATGCGGCGGCCGTGGCCTCCCATCGCGGCTTCCTTGCGGTTTTCGCGGTCATCGGCGCGGAGCCTGCCCGGTCGCGTCGATCATCTGAAGAGCACGAGCTGCGTTCGTCGTCGTCGTCGAGTTCCAGCGGTCAGGCTCCGTTGCCGAGCTGGATCTAGTGATGACTCGGGCTCGTCGGGGTTCGGAGGGGCAGCTCTGACGGCGGCGGTGCGGGTTCGAGTTGGTAGCTCGAACACTGAACACCAGATAGGCTAACATGTGTACACCGTGGCGCGCTGGGTTGACTGCTGCGCCGCAGCGGGCGTTTGGGTTGCGGGTTGTGAATCGTTCTGGCGGGAGGCGTCGACTTGTCCTGGTGCGGGAGCTAAGAGTCGTGGTCATGACCGTCATGATCAATTCGGGAACACGCGACGACGAAGCACTCGAGGTTGCCGAGGAGATTGTGACCGTTCGCGCGCAGCTCGCAGCGCTCGTGCAAAAATTCCACGCGATCATAGGCGGGTCGGATGACTCCACGACGCTACGTGCTCGCGCTAGAGCGCGTCGTCCGCGGGCGTCGCGGGTGCCCGTTCAGTTTTCTGCAGACACGGCGAACATGTCTGCCGGTTCCCGCATTCTGGAGGTGTTCACCCGACAACCCGGCAAGAAGGTCTCGATGCAGGATGTAGTGACCGAGCTTCCGGACGTCAGTCCGTCGGTGATCCGCTCGACGATTTCTCGGTTTGCCCGGGGGGCCAAGAAGCTCAAGAAGGTGTCCCGTGGTGTCTATAAGATCGTGCCGACGGTGGCTGACGGCGCCGAACGGACGCGGAGCACAACGTAAGGACGCGAGGGGCACACGCAAAGTTTCGTCGCGGCCGAAGAACTGAGATCCGCTCTGCGCAACCGCGCCGAGCTCCGGCCGATAGGGCAGGGATGCACCCTGATGCTCTTCGCGTCGCCTTGGCAGAACTCTGGCCGGTCGCCTCGTTCGATCCCTGCCCTGTCCGCACACAGCTGTGGCTGCACGCCCTGGTGCAGCTCGAGCTCGACCGCGAGAGATCGTGGCGGCGCTGCGCCTGACGGATCACGTCCGGACCCGCGACCGCTGCTGGCCACTTCGCCGGTGTCACACGGCGGTCTGCGGCGCATGGTGGGCTACGTTCTGCTCGAGAACCGGTGTCGCGAGCAGCCTCCAGGCGGTTCAACCGCAAGCTCGCCACGCAGGCATGGCGCGAAGCGTTGCGGTCTCGCTCCACCTCGGCAGTCTATCTGGCGTAGCTTCATCCTCAGAGGGCGACTAGTGGCATCCAAGAGAGTCATGTTGGCGGTCGTTCTTGTGCTGGGCTTGGCGACCGCGCTCAGCGTCTGCGTCGTCTTGCTCCAGCGAGAGCGCAGTCGCACCGCGACCTCGGAGCTGTTCCGGAACCGCCTTTGCTCAACCCGACTGTGGCGACTGCAACGCCTTGCTCAACCGCAAGATCCTCGAGATCGGACGGACCGACATGACGACATGCACGAGCTCACTGACCAACAGATATCGTCAATGTGCGTGGGGACGTCCCCCCCGGTGAGCGCGAGCGACGCTGAGTTTTGCTGGATCATCTCAAGTCGGTGATCCACACCTGCCGCAAGCAGCGCCGTCATGTCCTCACTTTTCTCAACTCCGCCATTCACGCCGCGCTACGCGGTCGCAAGACTCCGTCTCTGATCGCCGCGGCGTAGTCCACCCCGTGAACGGGTACAATTGGCGCGGCAGCTGGAGCAGCGTTGGGCGAGGCCATTTCAACGAGACGCATGACTTTCAAACCGACGTGGACGACCACTCCGATTTGGATCCTGACTAAGGTGAGGCCAGGAGGAGCTTGTTGGCGCGACCCGGCCGAGTGCGCAGCTAAAGGCGCTGGCTGCTCAGCCATCCGCGTAACGCATCGTTGACGACACCCGACATCTCCTTGTCCGCAGCCGTCACGTAAACCGCGAGTTGCGATGCGACCTCGAGATCAAGGTAGACCGTGACTCGTCGACGATCGGGCTTGGTGCGTCGTCGAGCCATCGCTCGCGAAGCACGGCGAAAGTTGATCGCATTCGGCTCAGTGCCGTTTGCGATTGGGTGAGACTTGTTGACCTGCGCCGGCGCAGCGGCCGGTGCGGCGATCTCGAATGCGCCGTCAACGTCGCGCAGATGTCCAAAGGGGACCTGGCAGCGCTCGTTTTTGAGCGGCTCGAGCAACGCCACTCGCTCGCGGAGATCGTCGTGGCGCTGCGCGTGCCGCCGGACGAAGTTAGCGGACTTTACCACGCGTGGTTGATCGGCCTCTGGGCTGGCGAGCTCCAGCGCGACGAGCCGGCGCTGCCCCCGTGCGGTAGCGATCAGGAGGTCATCCGCCGCGCGACTCCTGAAAAGCTCGCATGCATGCTGCGCGCGCTGCCGAGCGGCGAACC
>JAYUVX010000028.1:0-7680 GCA_043753855.1 Myxococcales bacterium
TCGACGGTGACCGCGACCAAGCTGCGGGTGTGGCGCGCGCGCAAGCGGATCGAGGCCGTGGCGGCGCAGGATCCGGTGCTCGCCGAGTTCCTCGAGCCCGGCACCGGCTCGACGGCCGAGATCCTTCCGTTCGACCAGGAGGCCCCGTGAAGCTCGTCGGCCGCGTCCCCGTGGAGCAGCTCGACGACGAGCGGCTGACCAACCTCGAGCGTCGCGTGGTCGCGGGTGCGGCGGAGGCAGCGGCACGGCCGAGCCTGCTGCGCGCACCGCGCCGCTACCTCGGGTTCGCCGCCGCCGCGATGGCTGCCGGCGTGATCGGCTGGAAGCTCGGCCACCCGCCGCAGACGCCCGCGGTGGCGACCACCGAGCCGAAGCTCGCGCTCGCCGCCGGCACGCTCGACATCGGCGACGCGCGGATCCAGAGCGATGCATCGACGGCGTTCCTGGTCACCCGCCCCGACGGGGGCGTGTTGGTGACGCTCACCCGCGGCCGGGTCGAGCTCGAGGTCGACAAGCGCACCGCCCGCCCGCCGCTGCTGGTGCGCGCGGGCGACACCGATGTGATCGTCGTCGGCACCCACTTCTCGGTCGACTACGGGGATGGCGCCGGCGACGTCGACGTCCGCGTCACCGAGGGCGTGGTCCGCGTCGTGCGCCATCACCAGGAAGCCACCGTGGCCGCGGGCAAGGCGTGGGCGACCACACGCGGGGTGATCGCGCTCGCCGACGCCACGCCGGTTCGCGACGCCTCGACCACCGTCGCCAGCGCCGATCCGGGCCGCGCGACGATCGGCGAGGTCGGCAGCGGCAGCGAGCGCGTGGAGATCGAGATGGGCAACGGCCCCGACGTGCTGCACGACCGCACCGCGCAGGTTCCCGATCCACGCACGCCGGCTCCGCGAGGCGAACCTTCGGGTGCCGAGCCGACGACGCGGCCGATGCGCGACCTCGTGATCCGCTCGAAGCCGCCGACCCCGAGCCAGCCCGAGGCACCGATCACCAGGCTGATCAAGCAGCAGCCCGTGATGCAGCCACTCGAGGTCGGCGACGACGCCGCGAGCGCGATCGGCAAATACCAGGAGCTGATCCGCAACCACACCAGCGGCGAGGACGAGTCCCGCGCCTACTACGGCATCGCGTTCACGCAGCACTTCAAGCTCGGCCGCGATGCCGACGCGCAGCGCACGATCGTGGTCTACGAGCGCCGGTTCGCGCAGGGCCGCGTCTACCCCGAGCGCGCCGCGATCGCCTGGCTGAAGGTGCGAGTCGCGTGCAACCGGCAGATCGACGACGAGTGCCGCCAGGCTGCCGCGGCTTACGTGCGGATCGCCGGGGACAGCCCGGCCGGCCGGGTCGCCGAGAAGATCACGCTCGGCGATTGATTCGCGACCGGGCCGCGGCTCGTCGTAGACTTGTCGGGATGAGTCGAGTCGTCGTCGATCTCGCGCAGGATCCTCGGTTCGCGACGGATCTTGCCGCCGGAGGTGTGTTCGTCCCGGCGTGCGAGCTCGCGATCAATGACGCCTGCGAGCTCGTGGTGCGCGGCGCGAGCGGCGAGATCGTACTGGCCGCCCGCGTGGTCTACCTCGATCCAGCGCGGGGAGCGGGCCTCGAGCTGGTCGGTTTCAACCCGACGATCCGCGATCGGATCGTCGCGCTCGCGATCGAGCCCGAACCTACCGAGCCGATCGACCTGCTCGATCCGGATCATCCGGATCATCCGGAGAATCAGCCCGCGGAGGACGACGACGACGGCGCGCCGGCGAAGCTACCGAACCTGCTCGATCGGCTCCGCGGGCTCTCGCTCGCCCAGCAGGTGAAGACCGCGAACAGCCCGGATCCCAGCACCCGGATGGCGCTCGAGCGGATGTACGGCAAGGCGGTGTGGGAGGCGCTGATCCGCAATCCGCGGCTCTCCGCGCCCGAGGTCGCGAAGCTCTCCCGCATGGGCACCCTGCCACGGCCGCTGCTCGAGAACATCCTCGCGAACAGCGCGTGGCTCCAGATCCCCGAGGTCCGTCGCGCGCTGCTGTCGAACCCGAGGCTCGGCACCGATCAGATCATGCGCGTGCTGCGGCTGATGCCCAGGCACGAGCTCAAGCTGGCGGGCAGCGGAACCGCATATCCCTTCGCGGTCCGCGATGTCGCGAAGCGAATGCTCAAGGCTGACTAGCGGCGATCAGCGCGCGACACCGACGGTGAGCCACGCCGGCATCGTCATCACCGGCGGCCCGTCACCCACCGCCGCGACCACCGCATCCCGCGCCGCCTTCGCCAGCGGCGCCCAGCGCTCCTCGCCGACGTTCTTGCGCATCAGCACCAGCGGCGCCATCGTGCGCTCGACGCTGAACCAGATGTCCTCCGCCGACGTGGCGGTCTGGCTGTGCGTGATCGCGTGGACCTCGACCTCGGCGAACACCTCGGCCATCTCGGCGCGGCACTGGTCCTCGCGGACCAGCGGCATCTCCTGGATGCCCGGCTTCGGTGCGTTCGGACCGAGGGCCTTGACCACCGCCTCGCGGAGGGCATGGAACATCGGCGCCATCACCGGGTTGTCCTCGAGCGGGTGCCAGCTCGACACCACCGCGCGCGCGCCCGGCTTCAGCACGCGGCGCAGCTCGCGATAGCCCTGCGCGCGATCGGGAAAGAACATCAGCCCGAACATCGAGAACCCCGCGCCGAACGTCGCGTCCGCGTACGGTAGCTTTTGACCATCTCCGATCCGCGCGGTCAGCGTCTTCACGCCGAGTCGCCGCTTGCGCTGCTCGAGCTTCTCGATCATCTGCGACGAGAAATCGATCGCCTCCACCGGATGACCCGCCTGCGCCGCGAGCAGGCCGAGCGTACCGGGACCACACGCCACGTCGACGATCGGCGCTCCTGACGCGGCCTGCGCGAGCCGCAGCGCATCACGTGCATAGTCCTCGAACGCCGGCACGATCTCCTCGGCATACGCGGACGACACCAGGTCCCACGGCAGCGGGGTCGCCATCGGATTCGACATCCGGCGAACCTACGCCGCCTCGCGTTTTGGCGGTAGCCTGCGCGCCATCATGCGTCCCGATGGCCGTCGCCCCGATCAGCTCCGCACGCTCGAGATCATCCCGCACTACCAGAAGCACGCCGAGGGATCCGCGCTGATCAAGCTCGGCGACACCTGGGTGATCTGCGCGGCCAGCGTCGAGGAATCGGTCCCCGGATGGATGGCCGGTAAAGGCAAGGGCTGGCTCACGGCCGAGTACGCGATGCTCCCGCGCTCGACCCACACGCGCAGCAAGCGCGATCCGGGTGGGCGCGGCAAGGAGATCCAGCGGCTGATCGGTCGGTCGCTGCGCGCGGCGGTGGATCTCAAGGCGCTCGGCGAGCGCACGATCAACGTCGACTGCGACGTGCTGTGCGCTGATGGTGGGACCCGCGTCGCCTCGATCACCGGTGCATGGGTCGCGCTCGCGCTCGCGATCGGTAAGCTCGTGAAGTCCGGCAAGCTCACCACCGACAAGGCGCTGATGCCCCCGGTGGCCGCGGTCTCGGTCGGGATCGTCGGCGGCGAGTGCGTGCTCGATCTGCCGTACGTCGAGGACAGCAAGGCCGATGTCGACATGAACGTCGTCGGTGACGAGAGCGGCAAGCTGATCGAGGTGCAGGGCACCGCCGAGCACGGCACGTTCGATCGCACGCAGCTCGATGCGATGCTCGATCTCGCCGCGATCGGCCTCCGGCAGCTGGTCGTCGCGCAGCGCGCGGTCGTGGCGGGAGCCTGAGATGTCGCGCCCCCTGGTGTTCGCCACGCGCAATCCTGGAAAGCTCGTCGAGCTGCGCCAGCTGTTGCCCGGCATCGACGTGCTGAGCGTCGACGAGGCCGCGCACCAGCTCAAAATCCGGATCGCCGAGGTGATCGAGGATGCTGACAGCTTCGCGGGCAACGCGCTCAAGAAGGCGAGAGAGATCAGCGAGCTCACGGGCATGGCCGCCCTCGCCGATGATTCGGGCCTCGAGGTCGACGCGCTCGATGGCGCCCCCGGTGTGTACAGCGCGCGCTATGCGGGCGAGCACGCCGGCGATGCGGCAAACAATGCCAAGCTGCTCGTCGCGCTCGCGGGCGTCTCCGCCGAGCAGCGCACTGCGCGATTCCACTGCGTGCTCGCACTCGCGGACGTGCGGGGGCCGCTCGGCGGCGAGACGATCACCTCGCACGCCACCGCCGAGGGCGTGATCCTCGAGGCACCGCGCGGCACCGGCGGCTTCGGGTACGACCCGCTGTTCCTGTTCCCGGCGCTCGGTCAGACGTTCGCCGAGCTCGGCGTCGGCACCAAAGGGGACCTCTCGCACCGCGCGAAGGCGATGCGCGACCTCAAGCCGAAGCTCCTCGCGTATCTGCAGCAAGCCGATCAGCAGTGACTCCACTCTGATCCTCTGCTCGCGTTGCACACAGTGGCGAGCGACACGTAGGCTACTCCCGTGCCGAAGTCGCCTGCACCCGACCGCCGAACCGATGTCCTGAACGCACGCCGGGAGCTGAAGATGTCCCGGAGCGCGCACGCGTTCATCCGCGGCAGCACCGACGTGTTCTACAAGTGGATCGACGCGCACGCCAACGGCCGGATCCCGCTCGGGCCGCCGATCTGGATCTGCGGCGACTGTCATGTCGGAAACCTGGGACCGATCGGCCATCACGAGGGCCGCACGGTGATCGAGCTGCGCGACCTCGACCAGACCGTGGTCGGCAACCCCGCGCACGACCTGCTGCGCCTCGCGCTCTCGCTCGCGATGGCCGCGCGCAGCTCCGACCTTCCGGGCGTCACCACGGCGCGGATCACCGAGGATCTGGTCGCCGGCTACGAACGAGCGTTCGCCGGCGAGACCGTCGACGAGACTATCGACGAGCTGCCGCAGCCGATCCGCGTGGTCATGAAGCGAGCGGTGCACCGCACCACCAAGCACCTGCTGCGGGAACGACTGGGGTCGCGGCGGCGCGAGCTCGCACTCGGCTCGCGGTTCTGGCCGCTCGACGATGCGGAGCGCGAGGCGATCGCAGCGCTGGTCACCACACCGTCGGTCCGGCGCCTGGTCACGCTGCTCGCCGAGCGCAGCGACGACGCACGGATCGATTTCGTCGACGCCGCGTTCTGGGCGAAGGGCTGCAGCTCGCTCGGCCTGTGGCGCGTGGCGCTGCTCGTCGAGATCGTCGAGCGTGGCAAGAAGGGCAAGCAGAAGCGCACGCCCTCGCTGCTCGATGTCAAGCAGGCGGTGGTGCCGCGCAGCCCGTGGGCCGGTGGGACGGAGCCCTCGATCTCGCCCGGCGAGCGCGTGGTCCGCGGTGCGCGGAGCCTGGCGCCCGCGCTCGGTCAGCGCATGGAATCGGCCGAGATCCTGAACCGCTCGGTGTTCATCCGCGAGCTGTTGCCGCAGGACGTGAAGGTCGAGCTCGATCGGATCTCGGTGGAGAACGGCCGGGCCGTCGCGTACTACCTCGGCATGGTCGTCGGCCGCGCCCATGCCCGGCAGCTCGACCTCGCCGGTCGCCGGAGCTGGCAGGCCGAGATCGCGAAGCGCCGCTCGAAGACGCTCGATGCGCCGAGCTGGCTGTGGCAGACCCTGATCGAGCTCGTCAGCTTCCACGAGCACGCCTACCTCGAGCACTGCCGACGCTACGCGCTCGCGATCGACCGCGACCACCAGGATCTCGCGGCGGACCTGCCCTCCGACCCGTCTCCGGCACTGGTCGCCGCCCACGACTCACCATCGATGCAGTCGGTGCCCGACGCCGCGGATGCACCTCCGCCCGAGACCCCCGCAGAGACCGAGCCCGGGACCGAGCCCGAGGTCGAGCCCGAGGTCGCGACCGACGAGATCGCGGTGTAGGCAGCTCGCAAGCGCCCGGGATCGCTCAGCCCTGCGGGTTTCGATGGCGGGCGACCCAACGATCCGCCGGCGACCCGACGAAAATCGCGAATCGACGGGGAAATCATCCCGCGTAGTTCCGTACTATTTGGACAGTGGCAGCCAGGTCCGGGCCCTCGGAGCAAGCCGGTGTCGACTGGCGTCGACTCGCGAGCGATCGCAACGTCGCGCCCGACATCGCGCGTGGGCTGTGGGAGCGCGCCAAGGGCGCCTCCGGCGAGGACACCGCGAAGGCCGAGGGTGCGTTCAAGCGCATGCTCGAGGAGGCCGCGGCCGCGAACATCACGCCCGAGCCCGGCAAGGAGACCCTGGTCGGCGCCACCGGTGCCAAGGACGCGGCCTCGCTCGGTCCAGGCAAGTGGACGCGAGTCCTCGAGGAGCAGAAGCCGGCGGGGCCAGCAGGTGCGAAGCCGAAGGCCGATGGAGCTGCCGCTGCACCGGGTGGCGCGAGTGCCGAGGGCGGCAAGCCGGCCGCCGGCAAGCCCACGCCCGAGGCGCTGCGCAGCGATCTCGCCGCCGCGGTGCAGGCCGGCAAGAACGCCGCGGAGCTGCTCGCGACGGCGGATTCGTCGACGATCGTCGAGGCCCTGCGCGAGCTGCGCGCCACCGAAGGCCCCGGCCTGCTGCAGAAGTTGATGAGCAGCGCGGGCAGCGCGATCGAGCGCATCCTCGACGCCCGCGCGCCGGCCCCCGACGCGGCCGCGGCGCCGGTCGGCGAGCGGGTCAAGGTCGAGACCGGCGAGGAGACTCACGCGCAGTACGTCGACGACGGCGGCGTGCCGATGATGGCGAGCACGCCGCGGCCGGTCTCGCAGCGGATCGAGGACTGGAAGAAGTACGTCTCCGAGCAACCGCCTGCGGTCCAGCTGAAGGTCACCGGCGAGATCAACCGCGCGACGACGCTGACCGCGACGGTCGCCGATCTCACGAAGAAGGCGAAGGCCGGCGACGCGGCGGCCAAGACGGCGCTATCCCAGGCGCAGAAGGATCTCGGCGCGTCGATCGCGTCGATCGGACGTCAGATTCCACCCGAGCCCGAGAAGAAGCCGGCTCCAGCGCCAGCGCCCGCACCCGGAGCGGCGCCCGCGCCCACGCCCGGATCGCCACCCGCGCCCGCCGGAGCGATGCCCGCCGGCGCCGCGCCCAAGCCCGGTGCACCCGCGGCACCCGATCCCGCGGTCACCAAGCCGCCGCCGGATCCTGCCGCGATCAAGGCCGCCGACACGCTGCTGCTCGGCGCGTTCCGGCTGACCGGCAACAAGGTCCCGACCGCGCTCGCCGCGCTCGGCGAGCAGCAGCGGATCGACGAGAGCGGCAAGCCCGCGGCGGACCTGCGCCGCCAGCACTTCGCGGACTTCGAGAGCCTGAAGCCGTCGATGTCGGCCACGGCGATCGAGAAGTCGACGCAGCTCGACCACGAGCTCGGGTTCGAGAAGGGCGCCGAGAAGCTGCCCGCGCTGTTCAAGCCGCAGGTCCACGACGCGTTCGTCGCCGACACCTACCCGAAGGCGGCGAGCTTCGAGACGGTGTTCAACGAGGTCGCGAAGGCCGGCAGCGCCGCGGGCCCGTACATGATGCGTGGCAAGCCGCTCTCGCCCGCTGACTTCGATGCCGCGGTTCCGGGAGACCAGTCGCTCGCCCGCGTGGTCAACGTCGACGGCGCGTTCACGCGGTTTCTCAACAAGAGCGATGCCGAGGCCGGGTTCGTGGCGAAGTACCCGGGCGCCACGCCGACCAGCGACGAGCTCACCGCGTTCGTGCTGCAGGAGGCGCAGGCCG
>JAYUVX010000029.1:0-22974 GCA_043753855.1 Myxococcales bacterium
TCTGTTGACTGATCGGTTTCAAGAGTGGGCACCGCACGCGTCACCGACGGGGAACGTCGTGCCGTTCCGCGCGCATCGACGACCGGTTCTTGGGGACGTCGCGCAGCGCAAGGACGACGAGTCGCCGGGCGCGACCGCCGGCGCATCGACCTCGCGGCACGCCCTCCTCAAGGACGAGGAGCTGCGGGCGATCGAGGGGACCTACGCCGAGGGCATCTCGGCAGTGCAGATCGTCGACGTGTTCACCAGCCGGGGAATCAAGTTCTCCGAGGCGAGCTTCCGCAAGTACGTCCAGCAGGGGCTGTTGCCGCGCAGCCGTCGCGTTGGTCGCAAGGGCAAGCACCGCGGCTCGATGGGCGTCTATCCGGCGAAGACCGTCCGCCGCATCAATGACGTGAAGGCCCTGATGGCCGACGGCTACACGATCGAAGAGATCCAGGGGCAGTTCCTGCTCTACACGGATCTCGTCGAGGGTCTCTCCGAGCACCTCAGCGAGCTCGGAGTCCGCCTCACCGCGGATGTCGCGCAGCTCGAGCCCAAGCCGCGCAAGGAGCTCGATCGCGAGCTCTCCGAGATCCGCCGCGAC
The DNA here is from genome assembly GCA_043753855.1 of Myxococcales bacterium. Taxonomy (GTDB): domain Bacteria; phylum Myxococcota_A; class Polyangia; order Haliangiales; family Haliangiaceae; genus JABFXX01. The sequence goes on from JAYUVX010000029.1 coordinate 587, forward strand.
GGCGACCGTCTGGTCGAGCGCCTCGGTGTGCTCACGCGCCGCGTCGTGGCGCCACGAACGAACAGCCTCCGTCTCGCCGGCGCCGCGGGGGGCGCCGAGGACCTTCTCTAACCGCCAGCAAGGAGACCACGATGAGCGACGACAACGACACGACTGACGATCTCGACCAGGCCCTCACGCCGGAGGGCGACGACGAGGGAGAGGGCGAGGCCGACGGCGAGCTCTCGGATGCTGGCGACGCGGCGACCGCGGACGGCGAGACACCCGAGATCAGCCGGAAGATCCGGCGGCGCCGCCGGCGCACGCGGCCGCGGAGCAAGACGATCGCGATGAAGCGGCTGACCCGCGAGGAGCTGCGCGTCGGCGCGGCGATGTACCCGCCAGTCGACATCGCGCGGCCCAGCTCGCGCGCCGAATGCAAGGAGGAGATGCGCCCGTGCCCCTGGGTCGCGTGCAAGCACCACCTTTATCTCGACATCAACCCGGAGACCGGGTCGATCAAGATCAACTTCCCCGACCTCGAGCCGTGGGAGCTCAAGCACACCTGCGCGCTCGATGTTGCCGAGCGCGGTGGCATCACGCTCGAGGAGGTCGGTGAGATCATGAACCTGACCCGTGAGCGGATCCGCCAGGTCGAGGTACGCGGCCTGCTGAAGCTGAAGATGGGATCGCCGTCCCCCGACGAGCTGGGCGCCGAGCTGCTCGCTGCGAAGAACGCGAATCAGAACTGAGTCGCTGCCGATCCGCCCACGGCGGGGGCATGGTAAACGCGGCGGATGATCCGACGCGCGTTGATCTCGGTCTCCGACAAGCGTGGCATCGTCGAGCTGGGGAAGGCGCTCACCGCGCGAGGCGTCGAGATCCTCTCGACCGGAGGAACCGCCTCGGCGCTTGCGGCTGCCGGCGTACCGGTGAAGCAGGTCTCGGAGCACACCGGCGCTCCGGAGATCCTCGATGGCCGCGTGAAGACGCTGCATCCGAAGATCCACGGCGGCCTGCTCGGGCGTGATACGCCGGAGCACCAGCAGGAGATGACCGCGAACGGGATCACGCCGATCGATCTGGTCGTGGTGAACCTGTATCCGTTCGAGGCGACGATCGCCAAGCCGACGACCTCGCTGGAGGAGGCGATCGAGAACATCGATATCGGCGGACCTTCGATGCTGCGCTCCGCGGCGAAGAATCACGAGCGGGTCGCGGTGGTCGTCGATCCCGAGGACTATCCGATCATCCTGGCGGCGTTGCAGGCGGACCATGATCTCTCGCCGGGCCAGCGGTTCGCACTCGCGCGCAAGGCGTTCGCCCACACGGCGGCCTACGACGGCGTGATCGCGGCGTACCTGTCCTCGATCGATGATGCGGCGGCGCACACGCGGCACCAGTCTCCGTCGCGCCGCGAGCTGCCCGACTCGCTCTCGCTGCAGTGGCGGCGGCTGTACGAGCTGCGCTATGGCGAGAACCCGCACCAGGGCGCGGCGTTCTACGCCGACGCGCGCTCGCCGCTGCCGCGTACGCAGAGCACGCGCCCTACGATCGCCTCCGCCGAGGTGCTCGGTGGCAAGCAGCTGTCCTACAACAACATCCTCGATCTCGACGCGGCGCTCGGCCTGGTCCTCGAGTTTGCGGAGCCCGCGGCTGTCGTCGTCAAGCACAACAACCCGTGCGGCGTCGCCACCGACGCTGACGTCGCCACCGCCTATCGCCGCGCGCGCGAGGCCGATGCGACCTCCGCGTTCGGCGGCATCGTGGCCGTCAACCGCGAGGTCGATGAGGCGCTCGCCAGCCTCCTCGTCGCGACCTTCCTCGAGTGCGTCGTCGCCCCGGGCTACTCGGCCGCGGCGCGCGACATCCTGGCGAGCAAGAAGAACCTGCGCCTGGTGGCCGCGACGGGAGCCTGGCGCGCACCCACCGGCGATCTCGCGTGGTCGGTCCGCACGATCGCCGGTGGCGCGCTCGTGCAGAGCGTCGATCACGGCATGGTCGATCTCACCGGCGCGAAGGTCGCGAGCACGCGGCAGCCAACCTCCGCCGAGCGCGCGGACCTCGCGTTCGCCTGGCGCGTCGGCAAGCACGTCAAGTCCAACGCCATCGTGTTCGCCAAGAACGGCGTCACCGTCGCGATCGGCGCCGGTCAGATGAGCCGCGTCGACTCCGTCCGCATCTGCGAGCGCAAGGCCGGTGACGCCCTCAAGGGCGCCGTCGTCGCTTCCGACGCCTTCTTCCCGTTCCGCGATGGCGTCGACGTCCTCGCCGCGGCGGGCGCCGTGGCCGTGGTGCAGCCCGGGGGCTCGGTGAGGGACGAGGAAGTGATCGCCGCGGCGAACGAGCACGGCCTGGCGATGCTGTTCACCGGCATGCGGCACTTCCGGCACTGAGCGTTGGCTGCGTTGGCTGGGGACGGTTTCAACGTAGACAACCAGCGATCGCGAACGCCGTGATCTTACACGGGCAGCTGGGGACGGTTTCAACCTAGACAATCTGCGGTCGCGAACCTCGCGATGCCGGGCGCGTCCGAACGCGTGTCCCGGGGGGGTGGGCTGCGCTTGCTCGGCCAGCGGTTTAGGGTGCTGGGGACGGTTTCAATTTGCGCAACGTGCGACCGCGAAACCCGCGTTTTTGTCGCGCGCCCTGCGGCGAGGGAAACCCGGCGCTACTGCCTCCTGCTCGCGCCGTGTCCGGGCGGCGGACCGCGTCGCGCCGACGCTGTACGGCCAGCGCTTTCGTCCGTTACGTAAGTTGAAACCGTCCCCAACCGTGTCAGCGAATTCGGCCAGTTGCAGAGCGCTGGTTGTGTGAGTTGAAACCGTCCCCAGCTACTCGCAGCTACTCCACCAGATAGACCGGGAAGTCGAAGTCGTCATCGACGTGCAGCCAGAGCGTCATCGCCCAGTCCTTCGTCGTGAGCAGCTCGCGGATGCGCAGTGCCTGCGAGGGCTTGATGGTCAACGGGATCTGCACCGTGGCCTTCTCGGTGGCACCGGGCAGGACTTTGACGCGGGGGAGCTGGGTCTGGGCAACGAGATGACCGTGCTGCTTGATCTCGAGGCGGTTGTCCTCGAACTCGAGGGGGACCGAGGTCGGGTTCTTGATCGACACGTCGAACTGGACGGCCACCGTGATCGCGTCGGTGCGGATCGCGCCGGCGAGCTCGAGGACGCCTGGGAGATCGGCGGAGACGCTCGACCAGTCGACCTCGTACTCGCATTTCAGGATCTGGCTCTTGTGGTGGAGGGAGCGGCCGATGACGCCGAACCGGTAGCCGTTCCACGCGAGCAGGCCGAGCAGCACGACCCAGATGCCGATCCGCGCGCCGAGGTGGCTGGGCGTGCGGAGCTTGGCGTCGGCGAGCAGCGGCGCACCGGCCACCGTGCCGCCGATCGCCGCGAACGCGATGCCGAGGACCTGGGCACCGAACGAGGACGCCAGCTGGGTACCGGCGGTCCAGTCGGTGTGCGTGGCCACGATGCGCGCGGTGAGGATCGCGGGCAGGGCGAACAGGGCGCCGAAGCCGAGCAGCAGGAACGGGTTCGCCGCGAACGACTTCATCATCACGGAGTAGCGCTGGCGGTGGCGCTGCAGGATCGGAGAGAGGAAATCGAAGCCGACGGAAGCGAACAGCACGAGGTAGCTGAGGACGAGGGCGATCGACCGGCGCGCCGGATCATCGGAGTAGCCGATCCAGAAGATCGTGCCCTGCGCCGCGAGCATCGCGAGGAACAGCTTGATCTCCTCCCATGCCTCGAACCACAGCGGGTGCTCGTCGAACGGCTCGGTCAGCAGCTTCGCGTCCTCCTCGAGCGTCGCCGAGACCTTCTCCTTCAGCGGGAACAGCGTGATCGTGACGACCATGAGGCTCATCGACAGCGCTGCGTTGGTGATCACGGTGTGCTCTTGCGCGGCGAACACCTTCTTCACCAGGTACTTCGCGGCCACCCGCCAGTCGGCGGGCAGCACGTAGGCAAGCAGCGTATCGGTCAGCCGCTCCTCGTTCGAGATCACGAGGTACGCGACGATGCCGAGGATCACCGTCGCGGCGGCGAGGTAGGCGAGCAACCACGCGGCGCTCCGCAGCTTCAGGTGACGCGCGGCGAGCGGGGCCTCGATCCCCGCGAGCACGAGCTGCCGCCGTACCGGTAGCACCGGCCTCAGCGTAAGGCCGCTGCACCGGGGCGCAACCCTCCGGGAGCAATCTCGTGACCTTGGAAGGCCACGACAACACGGCTAGATTGCGCGCATGAAGATCCTCGTCGTCGGCGGCGGCGGCCGCGAGCACGCGCTCGTCTACCGGCTGGTGCAGAGCGGACATCAGGTGGTCGCGGCGCCTGGCAATCCCGGGATCGAGGAGCTCGCGCGGTGCGTTGCGGTCGGTACCGAGGAGCACGCGCGGCTGACCGAGCTGGCGGTCGAGGAGGGTGTCGAGCTCGTCGTGGTCGGTCCCGAGGCGCCGCTGGTCGCCGGGCTCGCCGATCAGCTGCGCGCGAAGGGCGTGCCCACGTTCGGTCCCGGTGCGGCAGGCGCACAGCTCGAGGGCAGCAAGGCGTTCAGCAAGCAGTTCTTCGCGCGCCATCGGATCCCCACGGCGCCGTTCGCGGTGGTCACCACGGTTGCCGAGGCGGACGCCGCGATCGCGCGGCTCGGCTCGGTGGTGGTCAAGGTCGACGGGCTCGCAGCAGGCAAGGGCGTCGTGGTCGCCAGCGATCCGGCGGAGGCGAGGGGGGCGGCGCGCGACATGCTCGAGGCGCGGCGGTTCGGCGATGCCGGCGCGCGCGTGATCATCGAGAAGCGGATCATCGGACGCGAGATCAGCGTGCTCGCACTCACCGACGGTACCCGGCTCGAGGTGCTCCCTGCCGCCGAGGATCACAAGACGATCTTCGACGGCGACACCGGGCCGAACACCGGCGGCATGGGAACTGTCTCGCCGGCGTGGGTGAGCGACGAGCTGGTCGCGCGGATCACCGCCGAGATCCTCCATCCAACGGTCGCCGGGCTCGCGGCCGACGGGATACCGTATCGCGGCGTGCTCTACGCGGGCGTGATGGTCGACGCCGCCGGAACGCCGTGGCTGCTCGAGTACAACTGCCGGTTCGGCGATCCGGAGACCCAGCCGATCATGGCGCGGATGAAGGGTGACCTCGGCGCGGTGCTGCTCGGCGCCGCCCGCGGCGAGATGCCGGTCGGCGCGCTCGCATGGGATGCGCGATTCGCGGTGTGCGTGGTGGTCGCTGCCGCGGGATACCCGGGTGCGGTGCGCACCGGCGATCCGATCGGCGGTCTCGACCGCATCACCGCGGAGGCGATGGTGTTTCACGCAGGTACGGCGCGCGCGGACGGACGGTTGGTGTCGGCGGGCGGGCGCGTGCTCGGCGTGACGGCACTCGGGGTCTCCGTCGACCAGGCGCGCAACAAGGCATACACGGCCATCGACCAGATCGAGCTCGCGGGCATGCAAGTGCGACGCGACATCGGCACCCGCGCCCGGTAGCGAGCCCGGTCTGTAGTACGTTCGTCGCCATGCCGCACATCGCAGGGCTTCGTGGCGTGCTACCCGCTGCAGCGAAGGTCGCGGAGACGCTCGGTGCGCCCGTGGAGCTCGCGAACGGGCTCGCCGCCGGATCGCTCGTTCGCGACCCATCGCGCTCGGTGTACCGCTACCACACGGCCTTCCAGGGTCCGGGCCGGCTACTCAACCGCAAGTCGTTCGTCTGTGCGGTGCGCCTCGCGCCATGGGCCGACGGCATGATCCGTCCGCACGAGACGGTTAGCGAGCTCGCGCGCGCCGCGGCACTCGTCGAGATCCGCGCGAACCAGGCGCATACCCGGTTCGTGTTCGCCGGTGTTCGCGATAGCGCCGGCGAGGTCGACCGCCTGTTCCGCCGGACCGAGGGACTGCCGCCGACCTTGCAGACCACCACGCCCGATGGCGCGCAGCACACGCTGTGGCGCGTGCAGGACGCCGAGGTGATCGGCAAGCTCCGCAACTACTTCACGCCGAAGAAGCTCCACGTCCTCGACGGCCACGACACCTACGAGGCCATGCTCGCCTACCAGGCCGAGCTGACAGCGAAGCAGGAGCCCACGATGTACTCGGCCGCGAACTACGGCCTGTTCTGCATCGTCCCGCTCGAGGATCAGGCCCTGGTCGCCGCGGCACGCCACAAGGTGATCCGCGGCGTCACGGTGAACAGGGACGAGTTGCTCGCGAGCGCGAATCAGCACTTTATCGTCGAGAAGCTCGCGGGCGCGGCGAGTGACGTCGGCAAGCTGCTGGCCGCGGTCGGCGACTCGGTCGCGCACCAGCCCGCGTTCATCGTGGTGTTCGCCGGCGAGCCGGATGGGTGGAAGCTCACGCTGTCACCCGAGGTGTCACCGGTCCACGAGGGCGTCACCGTGCATCGCGCGATGGCGAAGCACGATCCCGTCGTGCTCGATGGGCTGTTCATCAACCGCCTGCTCCCCGGTGCGCAGGTCACCACCGATACCGATGCGAAGCGTGCGCTGTCCGCCGGCGGTCAGCTCACGGTGATCGTGCGCGCGATGTCGATCGCGGAGATCGCACACGTCGATGACCTGGGTCAGACGCTGCCGCCGCACTCCACCGCGATGTATCCGCCGCTCGCCAACGGCCTGGTGAGCAACGTCATCGACCCGAACGAAGAGGTTGTTTGAACCGACGGACCTCGACGGGCCGGTCGGCGTAGCCGGAATCCGCGATTGCTTGCGCCTTCGGCGAATCGAACAGCGTGTGCATCATCAGGTCCTGATCGTCGAGCACGCCCTGAGTGCCGCGATCCTCGGCGAGCACGCCGACGTGGCGCGGGAACAGCACGAGGTCTCCGACCCGCGTGAACGGTAGCGGCCTTCCCCTGGCGTCCCGGTAGATGCCATCGGCTGCGCGCGCACCGCTCGCGAGCAGACGGGTGACGCCCGGCAGCGCGCCGGTCCACGAGTACGGGATCGTCGAGCCCATCCGCCGCGTCCCATAGACCACGAAGTCCGCGCAGTCGGAGCCCTCGAGCCGCTCGCTCTCGTGGGTCGTGTCGGAGACGCCGGCCGAGCCCCAGATGTACGGCTGACCGAACATCTCGGTGAGGTAGCCGAGGTAGCTGTCGTCGCGGCGGATCGACACCCGCATCACCGCATCGGTCACGCCGCCGGAACCCCGGCCGCGGCGCGCCTCCGGTCCCGCGCTAGCGATCGTGCGCGTGCCCTGCGTGACGACCGCCTGGAACCGCATCGTGCCGACGCCGTTGCCGTGATCGGACGTCAAGGTCGGCCGCACGTCCGCGGGGATCGAGGGCTGGTCGGTGGTGCGCTCGATCGGCGTGGCGCGGTAGTCGATCGGCTCGTAGTGGAAGCTGTCCGCATCGCCGTTGGAGATGGTGGCGGCCGCCGGCTCGATTCGGTTCCATCGCAGCTGGTGCGCGGGCGCCTTCGCGAGCGGGCGAGTCGCGACGCGCTTGCCGGCGAGCTGGAACACCGGCGCATCGGTGAACCACGCACCGCCATCGCCCTGGAGCGCCGCGTAGAGCGTCACCGGCTGATCCGCGCGCGCATACGCGGGACGGTCGGTCGCCACCGCATCGCCGATGGCGGCGACCACCACGACCCGCGTGATCGCGAGAGCGGGCGAGGGCGTGCTCCAGGCAACCGAACCGGACGCCAGGAGGGTCAGACATGCCACGGGAGCGAGGCGCATTCCTGGTAAGGACGCATGAGCCAGCCCACATGTTTCATCGACGATGAATTCGGCTCGGAAATAGCCTTGTCGGCTCGAGGGTTGTCATGGGAAGTTTGCTCGGTCGTCATCTCGATGTGGGCAGCCCGCAACGGGCAACGGTGAGGGTACAAGGTATGTGGAACATCGCAGATCGGGTGGTGAAGGCCGTGTCGGACGTGACGTTTGGAACGGTGATCGTCCTGTGGCACGTGGCGCTCGCGGATCGTTCGCGGCGCGCGCCGGTACGTCCGCGGCCTGCGGTCGTGACGTTGTCGCACTGAGATCGTCAGAGCGGGAGGTGGCCGGCACTGTCGTGCCACAGCTCCGCGGTGCTCGTGATGATCGGAACGCGGATCTGCGGGATCGGGTGACTGCGTTCGAAGCCGAACATCACGTCGCTCGCGGTCAGCGGGTGGCGACGGTTGAACGCGGCGATCACGAGTAGCGCGCCGTCCTCCGACCAGGTGTAGCCGGTGCGGGCCACACCGGCAGCGAGCACGTTCTTGACGCCCGCGACATCGGCCGCGACCTCCGCGGTCTGGTTGAACAGCGGTACCGAGTCCGACGCGATCTGTCCGATCTCCTCGACGACGCCGCCGTCGCTGTTGCACGCGAGGTGGCCGAGGTAGTGGTGCGCCAGCTCGTGCCCGAGGATGAACGCGATCTCCTCGTCGAATAGCTCGTGCTGGCGCAGGACCTTGCGGCGATCGGTCTGGTACTCGGTCGCGTAGAGCGCGGATGGCGGCGGCTCGATCGAATGCTGCTCCAGCCAGTCGAGGTAGCGAACCTCCAGCTCGGTGGCGAATAGCTCGTCGCTCGCGGTCGTCATCGCGAGATGTGCGGCGACCTTCATCATGCCATCGCTGATCGCGATGAACGGTCCGCCCTCGTCGCAGGTGGCGTAGGCATTGACGTCGCCGAGGGCGTTGTCGCTGACCACGGCGATCGACGTGACGCGGACCCGCTGGTCGGCGGGCAGGGCCGCCACCAGCTCGCGCAGGACCCGGTCGGCGTTGATGCGAAGCGACGGGATGTGGATGGCGTTGATCGGATCGCGCGCGAGGCTCGGATCCTGGAGCGGGACCGGGATCGTCGTCCCCGGCGGCGGGTTGCAGCCGGCCGCACCGACGGTGACCAGTAGCAGGGCGCGGAGCGCGGCGGTTCCCACGCTCTGGTTTTAGCGTGCGAGCCGGTGCCGGGACCTGGCAACTCGCGGCAGAGTGTCGGAGGGCTCTGCTACCGATCGGAGCGTGGATAACCTAGCCATCTCGGTCCGCCGCGCGACGCCACGGGATGCGGCAGCGCTCGCGGAGCTCGTCAACGAGGCCTACGCGATCGAGACATCGTTCGTCGAAGGGAATCGGACGACCGAGGACGAGATCGCCGAGATGACGCGCCAGCACCGTGGCCTGTTCCTGGTGCTCGAACAGGCGGGTGGGCTCGCCGCGGCGGTGTACCTCGAGCTGCGGGGCGCCGAGGCGTACTTCGGCATGTTGAGCGTTCGACCCGGCCTGCAGGGGATGGGCCTCGGGAAACGCCTGGTCCGGATCGCCGAGGCGATGGCGGAGGCCACCGGGGCGACCACGATGAGCCTTCAGGTGGTGAACCTCCGCGAGGAGCTGGGCCGGTGGTACCGCAGCCTGGGATACCGACAGGTCGGCACGTCGCCGTTCGATCACCGGCGGGTCAAGCGCCCGTGTCACTTCGTGCACATGCACAAGGACTTGACCGCGGCCGCCTCGCTCGAGGCCGGCCTCGGCGCAGCGTGATCCAGACCGCGCTCGGCAAGAGGGGAGCGGCGCGCGGGTGGTGACCCGGGGTAGTATAAAGGTCATGTCTGTTGTTCGTGGACTCGTCCTGAGCGCCGCCTGGCTGGCCGGCTGTGGCAGCGGTGGTGGCTTTCCGGACGCGCCGCCGATCGATTCGCCCAAGCCCCCCGGCACGTTCGACCTCGCGTGGAAGGTCACCGATTCCAGCGGCGCCGTGATCACGTGCGACCAGATCGGCGCCCAGACGGTGACGGTGCTGACCCGCAACCGCGCGATCCAGGGCGGCTCGACCGAGGTGTTTACCTGCGGGACCGGGGCGGGTACGTCGGGTCCGCTGATCGCCGGGACCTACGACATGGACTTCGAGCTGTCGGGCATCGGTGGTGCGATCGGTACGGGTGTGATCGCGACCTCGCCGGCGCAGATGGGTATCGTGATCAGCTCCGGCGGCAAGGTCGAGCTGACACCCTTGACGTTCGCGGTCGACGCGACGGGCGGGCTCAAGCTGAACCTCGCGTCGAACAAGCCCGGCGGCAACTGCGGCACGATCGTCAACAACGGCGCGGGGATCACTGCGATGTCCTTGATCCTCCAGCACACCGGGACCGGAACCTGCGAGCCGGTCACGTTCACCTACCCATCGAACGGAACGCAGCCGGGCGGCACCTACACGGTGAGCTGCACGAGCCCGAACATCGCACCGTGCCTCGAGTCCAACCAGACGCTGTCCGCGAGCAACGTGCCGTCGGGCGCCTACCAGATCCACGTGCGCGGCAAGATCGGCACGAGCAACTGCTGGAACAACGATGACTCGATCTCGATTCCACCGCTGGCGCGCGACTTGATCCGGACGCTGAACCTCGGCGCGGCAGCCTCTCCCTGCCCGTGATTCACGGGGTAAGCTCCCCTCGTGACGACCGTCGATCATTACAAGCCCAACCTCCGCGACACATTTTTTCAGCTGTTCGAGGTCCTCGAGATCCAGCGGACCAGCCTCGGCAAGGGGCCGTTCGCCTCGATGGACGAGGACACCGCGCGCGCCTCGCTCGAGGGCTTCCTGGAGATCATGCAGAGCGCGTGGGCGCCGTCGTTCGCCGAGGGTGATCGGATCGGCGCGACGTTCGATGGCAAGGGCAACGTGACCTTGCCGCCCGGCTACAACAAAGGTCTCGACGCCTACTACTCTGGCGGCTGGAACAAGCTCGAGCTGCCCGAGAGCCTCGGCGGCTACGGTGCGCCACCGACGGTTCAGTGGTCCGCCTTCGAGATGATGGCGGGCGCGAACCCGAGCCTCTGCTTCTACGTGCTCGGCAACACGATGGCGCGGATCATCGATGAGTTCGGTACCGCGTCGCAGAAGAGCCGGTACGTCGGCAACATGCTCGAGCAGCACTGGGGCGCGACGATGGTGCTGACCGAGCCCGGCGCAGGCTCCGATGTCGGGGCGGGCACCACGAAGGCGCGGCAGATCGCCGGTGACGAGTACGAGCTCGAGGGTGTGAAGCGGTTCATCACCAACGGCGACTTCGATCACCCCCCCAACATCGTCCACATGGTGCTCGCGCGCCCCGAGGGTGCGGGGCCCGGTACCAAGGGGCTGTCGCTGTTCATCGTGCCCAAGTTCTGGGTCGAGGCGGATGGCTCGATCGGTGCGCGCAACGGCGCGGTCGTGACCAACGTCGAGCACAAGATGGGCATCAAGGGCTCGGCGACCTGCGAGCTCACGCTCGGAGCGAGTGCACCGTGCCGCGGCCTCTTGCTCGGCGAGGTGCATCAAGGCATCGCGCAGATGTTCCACGTCATCGAGTACGCGCGCATGGGGGTCGGGACCAAGTCGATGGCGACCTTGTCCACCGCGTACCTCAACGCGCTCGAGTACACGCGCGTGCGTAAGCAGGGCTCGGATCTCGCGAAGGCGGCCGACAAGGCGGCGCCGCGCGTCGAGATCATCGCGCACCCGGATGTGCGCCGGATGCTGATGCTGCAGAAGTCGTTCGCCGAGGGCCTGCGCGCGGTGGTGCTGTGGACGGCGAGCCTCCAGGATCAGGTGGCACTTGCCGGTGGCCATGGCAACGAGGCGGCGGGCCAGCTCGACGCGCTCAACGACTTCATGCTGCCGCTGATCAAGGGCTACGGCTCCGAGAAGGTCTATGACCTGCTCGCGGTGTCGCTGCAGTGCTTCGGGGGCTCGGGGTACTGCGAGGACTATCCGATCGAGCAGTACATCCGCGATCAGAAGATCGATTCGCTGTACGAGGGCACCACGCACATCCAGGCGCTCGACCTGTTCTTCCGCAAGATCGGGCGCGATCGGGGCGCCACACTGCAGGGGCTGCTCGGTCAGATCGCAAAGACCACCGCGGGCCTGCCGGCGGACCTCGGCGTCGAGAAGGCCGCGCTCGAGACCGCGCTCGGTGACGTCCAGGCGATCATGGGCACGATGCTCACGAAGCTCGGGCAGTCGGTCTATCACGTCGGCTTCCAGGGCAACCGGATCCTGTTCGCGCTCGCCGAGCTCGTGATCGGCTGGCGGCTCGCGGTCAGTGCGCAGGTCGCGCAGGGCAAGATCGGAACCGCCAGCGGCGAGGACAAGGCGTTCTACCGGGGCAAGCTCGCCGCGGCCCGGTTCTACGCGAAGAACGTACTCCCGGGCCTCGGGCTGACGCGCAAGCTGATCGAGGCAGGGGACCTCGAACTGATGGAGCTCCCGGACGACAGCTGGTGAGGGTGGTGGGTGTACGTTGCGGGCGTGGCTGACTCCCATCTGCGAATCTGCCCGCTCTGCGAGGCCTGCTGCGGTCTCGAGCTGACGATCGACGCGGGCCGCGTCACCGAGATCCGCGGCCACGATGCGGACGTCTCGAGCGCTGGCTTCATCTGCCCCAAGGGCGCCGCGCTGGGCGAGCTGCACGCCGATCCGGACCGGCTGCGCGCGCCGCTGGTCAAGCGCGACGGAGCGTTCGTCGAGGTCAGCTGGGACGAGGCGTTCGGCGAGATCGAGCGCCGATTGCCGCCGATCATCGCGGCGCACGGAGCGAATTCGGTGGCGATGGTGCTCGGCAACCCGACTGCCCACAAGGCGGGGCTGCTGCTGTACGGCGCGCGGCTGACCCGCGCGATCGGGACCACCAACGTATTCTCGGCGTCGACGCTTGATCAGATGCCGAAGCAGCTCGCGGCCGGCTGGATGTTCGGCCACTGGCTCTCGGTGCCGGTCCCCGACATCGTGCGCACCGACCTGCTGATGATCCTCGGCGCCAACCCGATGGCCTCGAACGGCAGCATGTGGACGGTGCCCGACTTCCGCGGCAAGGCGAAGGCGCTGCAAGCGCGCGGTGGGAAGATCATCGTGATCGACCCGCGGACCACGGAGACCGCCGAGCTCGCCGACCAGCACCTCACGATCCGGCCCGGCGGCGATGCGTTCCTGCTGCTCGGCATCGTGCACACGCTGTTCGCCGAGCAGCTGGTGAAGCTCGGGAGGCTCGCCGAGCACATCACCGGTGTCGACGAGGTCTGTGCAGCGGCCCGTGACTTCGCACCGGAGCGGGTGGCCGCGCGCTGCGGGATCGAGGCGGCGGCGATCCGCGAGCTGGCGCGACAGATCGCGGGTGCCGAGCGCGCCGCACTGTACGGCCGGATCGGCACGTGCACGCAGGAGTACGGGACGCTCGCGTCGTGGCTCGTCGACGTGATCAACGCGCTGACCGGTCACCTCGACGAGCCGGGCGGGGCGATGTTTCCCAGAGCGATGGCGTTCGCGGCGAACACCAACGGCGCGCCGGGCACCGGCCGTGGCATCGTGACCGGCCGGCGAACGAGCCGCGTGTCGAAGGCACCGGAGGTGTTCGGCGAGCTGCCGATGACGTGCTTGGCCGAGGAGATCGAGACGCCGGGTGATGGTCAGGTCCGCGCGCTGATCTGCGTCGCGGGCAATCCGGTGCTGTCGGCGCCGAACGGGCCCCGGATCGCGGCGGCGCTCGATCAGCTCGAGCTGATGATCAGCTTCGACATCTACCTCAACGAGACCTCGCAGCACGCCGACGTGATCCTCCCTGGTTTCTCGTCGCTCGCCGAGCCGCACTTCGACGTGGCATTCCCCCAGCTTAGCTGGCGCAACACCGCCCGGTACAGCCTGCCCGCGGTCGCTCCGCCTGAGGGCCATCCGGCGGAGTGGGAGATGCTGGTGCGCTTGATCTCGATCGTGCGCGGGCGGGGCGCGGCCGTCGACGTGCGTGCGCTCGATGACGAGCTGGCCGCCGACGATGTTGCGCGGGTTGCGGGCCCCGCCGCACCGGTCGTGCTCGCGGCCGTCTCGCAGTGGACCGGCCCCGATCGGCTGCTCGATCTCGCCCTGCGTGCGGGACCCTACGGCGATCAGTTCGGCATGGCCCCCGACGGCCTGAACCTCGCGAAGCTCGTGGCGGCACCCGACGGCATCGATCTCGGCGAGCTGGCGCCCCGGATCCCCGAGCTGCTGCGGACGCCGTCGGGGAAGGTCGAGCTCGCACCGCGGGCGCTGATCGCGGATGTGGCGCGTGCCGGTGCGGATCTCGATCGTGCGACCGCGCCGCTCGTGATCATCGGCCGGCGCCACCTGCGTTCGAACAACTCGTGGATGCACAACCTGCCGATGCTCGCGAAGGGGCCGTTCCGCGGCGCGGCGCTCGTGCATCCAACCGACGCGGCGCGGCTCGCACTGCGCGATGGCGGGCGCGCGCAGATCCGTCGCGGCGACCGTTCGATCGAGGTCGAGGTCGCGGTCACCGACGAGATCATGCCGGGCGTGGTCAGCCTTCCGCACGGGTGGGGCCACGGCCAGGCCGGCACCCGGCTGCGAGTAGCCGCCAAGCGACCGGGCGCGAACCTCAATGCGATCCTCGACGATGGCCTGCGCGATCCGCTGTCGGGGAACGCGGTGCTCGGTGGCGTGGCGATCGAGATGCATCCCCTGGAATAATTCTCCACTGACGGTTTGGCCCGCCGGCATCTCCACCGGCATCTTCGGCTATCCGATGCGCGAGGCGTACGACACCGCGATCGCGACGATCGCCGAGGAGCTCGCGGTGTCCGCAAAGGTGATCCTCTGCACCTACGACGAGATCGCTACCAACGCGTTGGCTGACGCGTGATGGGCAGGTGTCCGGCCATGTCCGGCGCGAACGCGTTCGGTTACGTGTGTTGAAAGGGTCCCGGGCACGCGAACGGCCCTATCGCGCGCTCGTCTTCAGCTGCGTTCAACGGCGGCACGTTGGTTGCGCAAGTTGAAACCGTCCCCCACCCACCGGTGACCCCGCGACGTTCCAGATCGCTGGTTGCGTAAGTTGAAACCGTCCCCAGCGGCCGTCCCCAGCGGCCCGTGGCGCGGGATCCGGTGGGGCAGCGCTCACGGTGCCCGCCTGATCGATGCGGTGTCGGAGCTGTTCCCTCGGCAGGCAAAGGAGGTGCTCGAGCGCGAGCTGATCTCGCGACGTGGCATCTCGGAGCTGCTCGACCATCCCAGGCTGCTCGAGAAGATCGAGACCAACATCGAGCTGGTGAAGACGCTGATGACGCACAACGATCTGCTCGATCCGCGGGCGCGGATCCTGGCGCGCAAGATCATCGATCAGGTCGTCGGGCAGCTGAAGCGACAGCTCAAGGTGCGGATCGTGGGTGCGTTGCGCAAGGACCGGCACTCGCCACGCAAGGTGTTCAGGAACCTCGACCTCAAGAAGACGCTGCGCAAGAACCTCCACAACTGGGATGACGAGCGGCGGCGCCTGCTCGTGGAGCAGCTGTTCTACTTCGCGGCAGAGCGCAACAAGCGGCCGTGGCACATCATCGTGTGCGTGGATCAATCATGCTCGATGCTCGACGCGGCGATTGTTCTCCGCGGTGATGGCGTCGATCTTCGCGGAGCTGCCAGCGGCGAAGACGTCGCTGGTCCTGTTCGATACGAACGTGGTCGATCTATCCGCGGAGGTTGGCTCGCCGGTGGACGTGCTGCTCAAGGTGCAGCTCGGCGGTGGGACGGATATCACGCAGGCGCTGGTCTACTGCGGCGGTCTGGTCGCCGAGCCAGCGCGGACGATCGTCATCCTGATCACGGACTTCTTCGAGGGCCGCGACGAGCAGGACCTGGTCGACCAGGTGCGGGTCATGGCGGACTCCGGGGTGCGGATGATCATCCGCGGCTGATCGGCCGGCATTGCGCACGTCCTTCGGTGGTTTCACTGTGACACGATGTCGATGAGCCCACAGCTCCCGGACCGCCTCGCGATCGTCCAGGCGGACATCACGACACTCGAGGTCGATGCGATCGTCAACGCGGCGAACAGCTCGCTGCTCGGCGGCGGTGGCGTGGACGGCGCCATTCACCGCAAGGCCGGACCCGAGCTGGTCGCGGAGTGCCGGATGCTGCACGGTTGCGCCACCGGCAACGCGAAGCTGACGAAGGGCTACCGGCTCGCGGCGAAGTTCGTGATCCACGCCGTCGGTCCGAAGTGGAATGGCGGTCAGGCGGGTGAGCGCGGCAAGCTCGCCTCGTGCTACCGGCGCAGCCTCGAGCTGGCGCGCGCGCACGACATCCAGACCATCGCGTTCCCGGGTATCTCAACCGGCATCTTCGGCTATCCGATGCGCGAGGCATACGACACCGCGATCGCGACGATCATCGAGGAGCTCGCCGCGCATCCGCTGCCCACGCACGTGATCCTATGCACCTACGACGAGGCAGCCACCTCGATCGCGAACGAAGCGCTTGTCGCAGCGACGGTTCGATAGTCGCTGCGCGGTCGGTGGTACATCTCGTCCTCGCAGTGCATCCCCTCGCGGCGGGCGTCCTTGAGCTTCCGCAAGCTGACGTCGTCGAGGTCGAAGTCGTTCGGCACCTTGACGGCGGATGTCTTCGCGGTCTCCACCGCGCAGTTCTCCTTCGCGAGCTGGGTCTCGCCGAGGTTCTGCAGTCGCACATCTTCGCGGTCCACGCGCTGACGCGATCGATCGTCGGCTGATCGAGCGAGATTTCGCTCTCCTTCTTGGTGCACGCGGCTGCGAGGACCATCAGGGCGCACATCAGGTACCGGATCGTCATGGGCGAGCGTATCGAACTGCGAGGGCGCGTAGTCCCGGGAGACGCTGTCTATCGCTTCGCCGAGGCGCCGATGTGTTGATTGCGTACGTCGAACCCGTCCCCAGCTACTTCTTGAGCGCCTCGTACCGCGCCCGATCGAAGCCGATGATCATCGTCTTGCCATCGATCAGGATCGGACGGCGCAGCAGATTGACGTCCTTGACGACGGCCTTCGCGAACTCGGCGGGCGAGGGCGGCTTCGCGACCCAGCCGAGCTCCTTCACGACAGCGTTGCGGGTGTTGAGGACGGCGGCCACGGAGCCGGCCTGTTTCACGAGGGCGAAGACGGCGTCGGCGGTCAGGCCGGTCTTCGCGTAGTCGACTTCTTCCACGTCGAGCCCACGGTT
The DNA here is from genome assembly GCA_043753855.1 of Myxococcales bacterium. Classification (GTDB taxonomy): domain Bacteria; phylum Myxococcota_A; class Polyangia; order Haliangiales; family Haliangiaceae; genus JABFXX01. The sequence continues at coordinate 17,537 of JAYUVX010000029.1, forward strand.
GCGCAAGGAACTCCTCGCGTCACGGCAGCTCGTTCACGTCTTCTTGAGGTAGAGCTTCATCGGCGGCGACGTTACATGAAGTTGCGCGTGTGGAGCGCCGATAGCGACGCGGCGCGCTCCGGGGCGAAGCCGAGGCGAAGCAGGCGCTGGCGGCGGCCGGCGTCCATGTCGCGCTGGAGGGTGACCACGGCGGCATGACCGGTGCGGAGAGCCGCCGGATCCCAGCTCCCGGCGGCGAGCAGGATCAGGGCATCGAACACCTCGGCGTTGAGGCCTGCGGTGTGGGCGAGCGAGGCATGCCGGCGCTCGATCGCGAGGGCGAGACGGTCGCGCAACGCGGGTTCCTCGGAGAGGTGACGGGAGAGATGCGCGAGGCCGAAAGCGACGTGGCGCGCCTCGTCCTGCGCGGCGAGCCGAGCGACCTCGCGGGTGCACAGGTCGGGGGCGTGATCGCGGAGGAACCAGAGCAGGGCGAGGAAGCTGCCCTCGCCGAGGACGGAGAGCAGGAAGCTGGCGACCGAAAACTCGGGCTCGTCGAACAGCGAGGCGAGCGAGGCCTGGCCTCCCACGGTGGACAGGCCGAGGGCATCGCGGCGGAGCTGGGCGCGACGGGTGAACACCTCGATGTGGCGCGCTTCATCGGCGCCCTGAATCGCGAGCAGCTGCATGACCTCGCGGAAGTGTGGATGCATGCGCGCGAGGAACCGAGCGGGAACGAGCAGGGCGGCGGTCTCGTTCTCGATCAGGTAGGTCATGACCTGGACCACCGCGTCCTCGACCTCGGGCGGATGATCCGCCGGCGCGTCCCACGGGATCGCGGTCGCGGGATCCCACTGCGCGGCCGCGGCCTGCGCATAGAGACGCGCGGCCTCGTCGGCCCAGACCTCGCGACGATCCGAGAGCGATAGCTCGAGTGCAGGTGCTCCGCGTTCGACCAAGGAGCCGCGCGCGGCCAGCCCCCAGTGCGGCGGAGCGTGCGCCGCGGGTGTGCCGATCGAACCAGCGCGCTCGGCGCCGCTCCACCGATCGGGGCCACGGGTCAAGGCAAAGCCGTCGGGCGTGCGCGCGACCGCATGTCCGATCGCACGCCCCCAGGCTGGTAGATCGATCGAGAGCGTCGGCGAGCTTCCGCGCACCACCACCTCGGGCGACCCGGCGAGTGCGCGCTTGATCAGAAGATGCGCGCCCTCGTCGAGCCCGAGGTCGCCGAGATCGACGACCGACGTCATGCGTACTGCGCGAGCCATGGCGTCAGCGTGCCATAGCGATCGATCGCGCGCTCGAGCAACGCATATCCCGAGGTCCGGCCGGGCTTCCAGACCTTCAGGCCCTCCATGTCGAGGAGCGGGCGCACGGACGGGTCGTCGTACGACATCGCGAGCAGCAGCTCGCGGAACCTCGCGATCGAGGGTGGCGCACCATCGAGGACCGTGAAGTTGCAGTGATCGTACGGCGCGGTTTGCAGCACGACCTTGAGCGCGTTGGCGGGGATCAGGCCCTCGCGGATGAACGCGAGGCGGTTGCCATCGATCACGCAGGCCGCATCCGCCATCCCGGCGAGCAGAGCCTTCACGGCATCCCGCTCTCCACCGATGTGATCGCCGTGCTTGCCGACCAGCACGTCGTGCCGGATCACCGTGCCCTCGACGCCAGCTTCCGCGAGCGAGACCAGAGGGATCAGCGTCGCCTGCGGCGAGTCCGATGCGCCGACCGCGATCCGCTTGCCGTTCAGATCGGCCACGGTCTTGATCGGCCCGTCGGCGCGCACCAGCACGACGCTGGTCAGTTCGCAGTCGGTATCCCGCATCGCGATCGCCTCGGCGCTGCGCGAGCGAGCTCTTGCCGCGCGCTCGGCCTCGAGCCAGGCGAGTGGGGAGTTCCACGCGACGTCGATCTCGCCACGCAGGTGGGCCTCGACCTGACGCTCGTAGTTCGAGAACAGCACGAAGTCGAACGGGAGGCCCGCGGCCTCGAAGTAGGTCTTGAAGCCCTCCCAGATCGGGACGACCTTCGCGTCATACGCGACCGCGCCGAGGACGAGTTGCCGGGTCCGCATGGCTAGAACAGCGGCAGGCCGCAGACGGCCTTCCCGATGAAGTCGTAGAGGACGTCGGTGGTCGGCCCCATGACCAGTGCAGCGCGCGCATCCCGGAAGATCCGCTCCACGCCGACCTCCTTGCGGAACGCAGCGCCACCGCACACTCTCATCGCGAGGTCGGTGACCTGTGCGGCAGCCTCGCCTGCGGCGGCCTTGCTCTCGAGGACGCGCAGCATGGTGTCAGCACGGTTCGCGCCCATCGCGGCGAGCGTGTCTCCGATCAGCGCCTTGGTCTGATCGGTGCTGATCCGCATGCGTGCGATGAACGCGCGGACCGTGGGCAGGTCGGCGATCGACGACCCCACGTGCTGGAACTGGGTCCCGCCCGCGTGCGCTGCGGTGCGGGTCGTCGCGGCCTCCATCAGCCCCGCGGACACCGACGCGGACAGCACGTTGAACCACGGCAGCACGGCGCCCATCATGATTCCGAAGCCGCCACCGTCCTCGCCGAGCATCGACGAGGCCGGGACCTTCGCGTCCTCCGCGACGGCCGGCACCGAGTCGTTGCCGCGCAGGCCGAGACCATCGAACTGCGCCTCGGAGAGCCGGATTCCCGCGGTGGTGCGTGGAACGAGCCAGAGCGTGCTCGCCTCGCTGCCCGCGAGCGGCTTGCTCGACCACACGTAGCTGTCGGCGTGATGCGCGGAGGTGATCCAGCTCTTGCGCGCGGTGAGCGCGACCTCGTTGCCGGCCGCCTTCGCGGTGCCGAGCGGGGCCCAGAAGTGGCTGCGCGATCCGGGCTCCGAGAACGCGAGGGTGGACAGGTGCTTGCCGGCGGCGATCGCCGTGCGGACGTCCTTCGCGCCGTGCTTCTCGATCACGCCCACGGCGGCGTAGTGCATGCAGACCACCATCGCGGTGGACGCGCACTCGCGAGCGAGCCGCTCGACGACGATCGATGCCTCCGCGAGACCCGCACCCTGGCCACCGACCTCGGTCGAGCTGACCAGGCCGAGCAGGCCGGCGGAGCGAACAGCGTCCAGCGTCTTCGTGGGGAACGTGCCGCGGTCAACCTCCGCAGCATTGGCGGCCGCGATCGCGGCGACGGACTCGAGCTTCTCGGTATCGAACGGCATCTATCTCTCCAGGCACGGGCGCGCCTGGAGGAGGCTCACCCGTCGCGGTGTGACCCGAGCACGTCGGGCCGGTGGGGAAGTCAACGACGCAACATGGCAGGAACCTACCTCACGAACGCTCGAACCGAAACCGGGACAGACCGATCAGCGCGAACAGGGCCGTGAACCCGAGCAGGGCTGCGATCTGGGGCACGACATCGAGGACGGTCGTTCCGGGGCGAACGAGCAGCGCGTAGTAGCCGTCGAGGGCCCAGCCGTGCGGCATCGCGAGCCCGATCTGCTGCATGAACGGCGGCATCGCCAACCGGGGGAACATGCAGCCCCCGAGCATGCCCATCACCAGGAGCACCGGTGGACCGATGCCTCCGATCTGCTTCTCGGTACGGCCGAGCGAGGCGAGCAGCAGGCCGAGCGCGGTGGCACACAACACCACCGAGACCGAGAGCAGCACCAGCCCGAGCAGGCTCCCTGCGATCTGCATCCCGAAGGCAAGGGCGCCGATCGCGAAGAGGAACGTCATCTGGAGCAGCCCGACGATGCTGTAGGGCACGAGCTTCGCGAGCAGCAGCGTCGCGCGCGAGACCGGCGCGGCCAGCGATCGGCGCCAGGTTCCACTGCGCCGCTCCTCGGTGAACCCGATCGCGACCGACAGCGCGATGAAGAATCCGAACAGCACGGCGTTACCCGGCACGGTGACCTGGAACGCGGAGATGTTCGTCAGCGGACGATCGATCCCCGGCGGGGTGCGCGCGACGACGAGCGCGGGCTCGTTCGCGCTCGGTGCAGGCAGCCCGAGCACGGCGCGCGCGATCAACCCGGTCAGCGAACCCTCCAGCGGGCCGCGGATCTGGAGCGACATACCTTCGTCGATCACCAGCTCCACGGGATGAACGCCCGGCAGGAAGTCCGGCGGAACGATGACGCCAACGATCACGTCCTCGTGGACCACCGCGGTGCGCACGGCCTCCGCGGTGGCGAGCGGTTGTGGCGCGAACGCTTCCGACGCGGTCAGGTTCGCGACCACCCGCTCGCCACGCGCATCGCCAGCGGCATGCCATACGGCGATCGCTCGCGGATGATCCTTGTCGGGGCCGAACTTGAAGAACATGCCGAACACGACGATGAACGCCACCGGCATCACGAACAGCATCGCGAGCGCGCGGCGATCGCGTGAGAGCAGCAGCAGGTCCTTGGTGATCGCGGCACCCAGCATCATCGACCTCTCATTCGTCTCGGGCATAGTCGAGAGCGCGCGTGGCATGGCCGCCCCAGATCAGAACGCGCTCAGCGGCGCAAGTGCCCCCTACGATCAACCTTCATGACGGGCGCTGTAAAGGAGCCGTGCAGAAACAACCTGACCACCTGGGGTGAGTGGCGGTTGATGATGGACTTGGAGCCGGGCCGTGCAGACCCGGATGTCTGCCTTGCACAGTTCCTGCGTTCTGGATGGCGTGGCGCTCCCCCGATGCCAATGCTCGGGTCGTGTCAATAGAGGAACCATTCGAGGCCTACCCACAGGAATCCCTCTACGAACCAAATGAGCACGACTTTCCCCACGAGCATCGCGATGCCGCCCTGCTTTCTCAACAGCGGCGATGCGATCACGACGAGTGATCCGAGCAGCACCATTCGGAACGGGAGGGTGATTGCAACGGCAACAAGATCTGCCGAGCCAATAAACTCACGGACAGACGAGCCCTCACCAGAAAGCAGTGCGGCGGAAGCGAGGAGAGAACCCGTGGTAACGGCGGCAAACAGTGGAAGCAAGCCCGTGATGCGAAGGGCAAGCGACCGACTACTCTTCGTACTGCCGAACGAGGCACTACGGAAGTGCATGAGACCCGCTGCAAGCGCGAGCAACACACCACCGGCAATCGTCATTCCGTAGTGGTGAATGCTGGCTCTTACAACAGCACCAAGCGCAAAGGTCTCCAGGCCGAATGGAGAAAAGCTTCCTTCCGTGACGTGGAGCGCTAGGGCGCCTTGGATAGCGGCGAGACCGCAGGCAATGACCAACGCCCATGCCACTGGCTTGGCAAGAAACAACCGAGCAGGATCCCTGCCCACAGCGACTGCACGAGCCAGTGTTGACGAACTGCCCACGCGTTTCTCTAACACGCCGAACGAGACGGGTGTGACTCGCACCCTGGTCACACCGCGACGCGAACCGACTTTCGTAGCGGTCGCAGCGTGAGCGCCATGGCGTCGCCCCATCGATCGCTCGTTGCGAGCGCTCGGAGTTGCACGACATGCCGAGCGGTCTT
>JAYUVX010000030.1:0-7584 GCA_043753855.1 Myxococcales bacterium
CGGGCCGGCCGGGCTCGCGGGCAGTGGAACTATTGCATCCGCCCGAGCGTGAGCGACTGACGTGCTTCTGGATCGTTTATTTACGCGCGGCGCCTAAGGGTCATCACCGTGCCGTTGGCAGTCGGCCGGATCGAGGCAGTGGTGTTCGCGCCGGGGCTCTTCCAGTAGAGGTATGCGCCCACCCCCGCGAGCACGGCGCCGCCCGCGATGGTGATAAGGCCGGGCGTCGCGGTGTCGTAGAACGTCTCGCGTTGCAACGTTCCTGACGGGCTGGTCATCCCGTCTTCATCGAGCAACAGAAGGACCACACCTGCCGCGAGTACGATACCGCCACCCACGAGCAATGGCTTCGCGACGCGCGACCGGGGGGGCGCCTCGGTTCCCCCAGCCCCGTCCTTGGCCTCGACGCTCCGCGGCGACGAACCGACCGCGCCCCCGGACACAGGGGGCGTGCGCACGTCCGTGCTGGTACGACGAAACACGGCATTCACCTCGGCGGTCTTGCCTTCCGTGGCGCTGACGCTCTGGACGAAGCTCTCGAAGCCCTCGAGCTCGACCGTAACCGTGTGCGGACCGGGCGTGACGTCGATCGAGGCGTCGGTCACGCCGACGAACGCTCCGTCAACCATGTAGCGCGCGCCTTGCGGGCTCGACTTCACCGACAGCACGGTGCGTCCAGTCGTCAGTGCAACGCGGTCCAGCAGGTCCTTCATTAGATCGGTGGCCGAGGCCGCCAGGGTATCGTCCGTACAATGGTCGCAGAAGCGCGACGCGATCAGGACCAGGTCGAGCTTCGCCGTGATGACGCGGCCCGTGAGCTTGAGGCCCCGCTCGCCACGACCCGGGTCCGGATCGACGCTGACGTACGCGAGACCCTGGACACCCTTATCTTGGACGAGTCGCAAGATACAGCGCTGCGGTTCTTCCCGCGTGAAGCACCGAGAGATCGAAGAGGTATCAGACTCCGACATTCGCTTCCCGGTGAGCTTCCAGGCGGCTTTGGACATTGCAGCGGAGACAGCGCCACCAGCTACGTCGCGCGCGTGAGCGTCCGACTTCCCCACGATCACCACGGCGCCGGTGTCGGCGCCGGCGCGCAGCGGAGCCATGACGAGGAGTGCGATGACGAGTTGTATCAAGGAGGCGCGCATTACCAGTTGTTCCTCTGAATCGTGGTTTCTCGGCCCGGAATGATCTTGACGATCACGGTCTCTTCTTTCCCGGCGCCCTTCAGCAGCACGCTGACGGACCCGGCATCCAGAGGCTCGCGGCACGGCGTTTCGCAGAGCCGGTTGCCGCCGACATAGACCTCCAGAAACGCGCGCGGAGGCTTTCTCACCACCAGCGTGCCCGTTCCCGACAGAGGCGCTTGAACCGGTTGCCCTTTCGGGTGGTCGCGATCCGTCCGCCGGGTCACGGCTGCGTCGGCGGGGGCAATGGCAACCTCTGTCGCATCGAGCGCGGCATCGGGGGGTGCGACCACGGCCGCGTCCGATGCGTCCGCGGGAACGGTAGGACCGGCGCTGGCGACCGGGACAGCCTGCCGCGCATCCGCGGCGGCGCTGACCACCGCCGTCTCCGCAGGGGGTTGGGCGGTCCCAACTTCCTGCGGCGGTCGGTCGGTCGTACCGGAGGCGATCTGCGCGATCGCGAACGCACCAGCGCCCAGCGCCACCCCGATCGCCATCGGCAACGCCACGCGCGTTACACGGTTCCTGGCGCGGACGGGACGCGCGTCGATGATCGAGCGCGCTATTGCCGTCTCGATGCCACTGGCCACGGTGGCGGCTTGCGGTGCCGCGCTTCGTCGCGTCGCCAGGCCCGAGGCGAGCACTTCGTACTGTCGCTGCGCAGTCGGGCTCACGCTCGCGAGGATCTGCGCGACCGAGAGCATCGATTCCGGTCGCCTTCGCGGCTCGTGTTCGAGACACGACATGATCAACTCGTCCACGACGCGCGGCAGCTCGTTACGCAGCTCGCGCGGACGTGGGAACGGCGTCCGCATCGCCTGCATCTCCAGCATCGCGTACATCGTTGGCGCCTCGTAGGGCAGGCGTCCAAGAAGCGCGCGATACATCACCATCCCGACGCTGTAGACATCAGCGCGCGCATCGACGTCGGGATCCCCGCGCGCTTGCTCTGGGGCCATGCATCCCGGTGTCCCGAGCGTCGCGCGCGTCCGTGTAAGGCGACTCCGATCGACAGCCAAGTAGGTCGCGAGCAGCTTCGCGATGCCGAAGTCGACGACGTAGACATGGTGCTCGCGACCGAACTTTCGGGTGACCAAGATGTTGTGGGTCTTGACGTCACGGTGAATGACGCCGACGGCGTGGACGGCGTCGAGTCCCGAGCACACCTGCAACATGATCGGAACCATCTTCTCGAACGGCAATGGGCCGACGCGCCGGCACAGGTCTTCGAGCGAGCCACCGTCGACGAAGGGCATGACAATGAACATGCGCCCGTCCTCCGCGAATCGGTCCGCCCCGTAGATATCGAGGACGTTCAAGTCGCTTACCGCGGCTGCAGTCATCGCTTCGCGGCCGAATCGCTCGGCGGCCTCACGATTCGCGGTGTATTCCGCATGCATCACCTTGATGGCCGCCCGCTTGCCACCGGCGAGCAGGCACGTGCCCCCATAGACCGCTCCCATGCCGCCCTCACCGATCAAGCTATCGATCAGGTACGTCCCGGCCTTCCGACCGATGATCTCTTCGCCACGGGGCGGAAGCGGCGTGGTCACGACCATCGCGCTGCCCTCGTGAACCGGCGGTGAACCATCATCGTGCACATCTCGTCGAGCGCACGGACCTCGCGCGCCGCCGCGAGGATACAACGAACTCGTTTCGCCGCGCTGGGCGTCATCGACGATCGCGAGCATGCATGATCGTACGCACAGCCCGTCAGTCGGTCCCCTACTTCCGGGGCGCGCAGGTCGAATGGTAACTGACCATGCAAACGCGTTCGCGCGTTACCGCCACCGTATGCCCGCACACGAGTCCTGCTCTGCGTTACGCTCGGGCTCGGTGAGCACCGTCACCCACAGGCCGAGGAGCGCGGGCTGGGCGATCAACGACCCCGTGACCCGGCTTCGTCAATGGGGCAGACGCGATGGATTCGACTTTCCGGTCGATGTGGACTCGCTCAGCGTGGGCGCCGCAGATGACTGCACCCTCCGTATGCAGGACGAGGTCGGTAGCGTGTCGCGCCAACACGCCAAGCTGACTTGCGAGGCGGGAATCTGGACGCTCAAGGATCTCGGCAGCAAGAACGGCTCGCGACTGGACGGCGAACGGCGCCTGTCCTTCGCGCTGGCGCCGGGTGTAGAGGTCGAGGTCGGGAACATCAAGCTGATTGCCGAGAGCCGTGGACTCGTCGAGCTGCAGCGCTTTCTCGCCCGCGTGCTCGGCTATGGCGACGCGCGCCTCGCAGCGGTCGACGACGCCCTGCGAGCCATCCGCGGCGCAGCAGCACGGCGCACGACCCTGTTGCTATGCGGCGCCGGCAGTCTTGTCGCTACCGCTCGGCGCATCCACGAGCTCGCGCTTGGCAGCGAGAGTCCGTTCGTGCTTGCTGACGGCGCCGCCTTTCGCGACGCAGCGAAGTTGGCGACCGGCGGTACCCTGTGCCTGGACGCCAAGGAGCTTCCGACGGACCTCGCCTTCGCGCGCGAGCTCGGTGCGTCTGCGCTGTTCATCTGTGCTCCGACGGCTGCGGAGGCCGCCGAAGCCGTCGAACACGTTCAGCGCGGCGTGATCGTCGAGTTGCCCCCACTCGAGCTGCGCAGCGAGGAGCGGGAGCAGCTGATGCTCGATTACGCGAGCGATGCGGCCCGCGCCCTCGGGGTGCGAACGAACGGGTTTCGCGAGCACGAGCTGCTCTGGCTCCGGAACGTGACACTCACGAATCTGGACGACCTCGAGCAGCTGACCCTGCGCCTGGTGGCTGAGCGGGTATTCGGCGCGACGCACGGTGCCGCGCGACTCGGAATCACGCGCGCAGCGCTGTCGACGTACCTGCGCCGCCGCGGAATTCCGCTCTGATCCACGAGAAGTCACCCCGAGCCGAGGGCCGGAAGCGTTCGCCGTGGGCCGCGTGACGAGTGGGTCCGACGCGCCATGGAAGCGAGTTGACGCCGACAAGGCCGGCCGTCGATTGCTGCCGCATACACGGCTATGTCCGGCGTGGGTCAGCCCGCAGAACCCGCACAGCTACGCGCTGACTACAACGCTGTCCTGGCGGCGGCCCGGCACTCAGGCCGCTTCCAGAATCCACAAGCGCACCGTCACGGTCTCCATATTGGACTTCAGCTCGGACGGCACCTCGGCCTTGATCTGCCACAGCATGTTCAACGGCGGCGATGTCGACTGTCGAGGTGCGGTGCCGCAGCATGCGCCCATACGACGAGGAGGCGACGCGCGGTTACAGCGTCTTCACCGCGATGAACAGGGTGCGTTTTTGTCGTCGAAGAACACCATCCGCAGCGTCGAAAGCCTAGCGAAGCTCGAAGACAGTGCGCCGTGCGCCCTGAGGAGCGCCGTTCCCCCAACTCATCAGTCCAACTTTACATCACTGATGTCCATAAGCAGCGGACGTAGTGCTTCACGGGCTTTTGGCAGCTGCTCCTCCAGTTCCCCGGAGAGGTCGGCCAGCGGATTCGCCGTCACCTGAACGTAGGCGAGCGTCGGCGAAATCTCTATAACCTTCTCGAAGGCAGCGGACTCCTGGAGCTTACCAAGATCCACTTGAACCAGATGGCCAGTCCCGAGAAATGTTCCCCATTCCACCGTCGCAAGCTTCGAACCGACCTGCTCGCTCTTCCAGTCACGCGCGCGCCTGCCACGCTGACGCAGCTCCGACAGCCCGCTTCGCTCCTTGGGACGTGAGTTTCCAATCGCAAGCCGATGCGCGCGCGCGTAGTCCGGTTCCACGCTGATGAACCCTGCACCGGTTTGAAGAGCCTCTGCGAGTTCACAGATACTCAGTATTGCAGCGTGGGTCTCTGTCCCATCAACAGGAAGCGTGATGTATGCTACGAGCGCCGTTGGAGACGACGTTCGAGCGCGCAAGCTGGTTTCGATCTCTGCGCTGGCAATCAACTCGCTGCCACTCTTCGTCTGAAGAGAAACCGCGTCGAAGGTAGGATCCGACAGGTGCTGCTCGATTATCTGGGCCGTAGTCTTGCCGTACGTAGCCCAATGATCGTTGTGACGACCGCTAACGCGTTCCAAGGCGGAAAAAGGACCTTTCGAGAGTATCTCAGCTACTCGATGTGCTCCCTCCCTGTCCCCGAGGATTACTCGACCAAAGTCTAACCTTACAGCGAATGTTGCGCTCATTAGCAGTCCTTCCTCCAGTTGGCACTGGGTTCACTAGAATCGCCATCCTCGCTGATCGAAGGGCAGAGCTTGTAACAGTCGACGCGCCCCTCGAAACGCTTGCACGTTGAGAAATCCCGGTCGGCATCGATGAGCTTCTTAATGATGCTGGAGTCGGGCTTCTTGAGCTCATCGTTCAACTCACGGACATAGCGTCCGTATTGATCGCGACCCTTATTGATCGCGTTGGAGTTGTCGGGCTTCAGCTCGATCACCACGCAGGTTTCTCCGGATGCCATCGCGCAATCGAAGCGTCCACTGCTGAGCGAAATCTCCTTGGCATCACAGCTGCTCTGGCGATCTACGTGCGCTCGATTGCCTTGGTCCACCATGTAGCTCACCACGGGGTGATTCGCTCCACGCAGCCTGCGGGTCATCTTCTCAATGCTCTCCCAACGGGTTTTCACATCGTCCCGCATGCTCTTTGCATCGCTATGGTTACCACTTAGATCTTGGTCTGAGATGACGTCATCTAGCAGCTTGTAAGCATCGTCACGCATTCTCTCGACTGATAAAACCTTAGAGCCTACGTCTCTCGCGACTCGGTCGGCGATATCGCGACCGGCTTGCTTACGCTGATCTTCATCGGCCTCGCAGATCGCTGTCACAATCCGCTTCGTCTCCTCCGGGGTCATCTTCTTCAATTCCTGTTGCTGGCTCTTGAACTCCTCCACCTTGCTCTTGGCCGAACTCCAATCTCCCTTCGCCCATGCCACACCAAAAACGATGCACACCGTGACGATGGCAAGCACGAATAACGAACGCATCTTCCCCATGTTCCCTCTTCTTCCTGTGTTCTGACCCTATCAACCGTGCCTACGTCGGACTGCATAGATATCACCGCATGCCTGCGCATTCGATGAAGGCATATCTGTGGGCTCATTCTCCTGCGCCACCTTCCGATGTCGCTCAGTTGCGACCATCCTGCGTACGATCTCCGTGTCGCTGCAGGCGGATGCAGACGCACTCCGTCCCGCCAAGGACCGACGCAGCTGACCCTGCGTTCCTCACATCGGCGGTTGCACCACGACGTGAACTAAGAATTGGCCGTGATTGTCGTGGACGTCCACGTCATTGACGAGGAGGAACACGCGCCCTGACTTCTCAACGCGCATCGTAAAAGACTTCCCGACGCGCACGTTCCCGCTCGGTGTCAGAGCGATGAGCGAGGCGTGTGGAAGATTCTGGAGCCCCTTGTAGCTGCTGTATTGCCAGCCGCCGCCTTCGACTCCGTCGGAGTCGAAGCACCGCCGCTGATCAGGAGCGAAATCTTCGAACGTCACCATGCGCTTGGAACCGGCGCACACCTGGCCTGTAGCCTCGATCGTGATCGTATCGTCGTTGAACACCGAGATCGATCCCCAGGCGGGCTCAGCCCCCTCGAGCAACTCGCCGAAGGTGCGCTCGCTCGGGACGACGAGATCGTACGCCGCCACCGCCCGCGGGAGCTGGGGCCTTATCGCAAAGTCGAGGCTTGGTACCGAGCCACGCAAGTTCGTGAGGGTGCCGGCCGAGCGCGAGGTCAGCTGGCCGAGCGTCACCTCAACTTGACCGAGCAGGCCGTCGTCGGTGGCATCCACAACCTGAATCACGACGGGTTCGGTTTCGCTGAGCGAACGCGCGTCCACCGCTATCGGAAGCTCCTCCCACTTCGGCAAGTAGGAGCGCTCGACAGCCATCGTTCGGTACGTGCGGCCGGCAATCTTGACCGCCACATAGGGCCGTGGCGCAAGAGGATCACCGCCCTTGACGGAGAACTGGCCCCCGATGTTCGCACCAAGCTCCGGGTTGCCGATCATGAAGCCGACGATCCCGCCGATTGCCGTCGCCGTGTCGTCGCCGCGAGTCACGTGCCAGGGCGAGCCGTCGGGGCGGCGACTCTCGATCGCTGCGGCATCGAATCTGAGCTCGTACCAGCCCCCCGCGGACTTGCTCTGTGCGTCGGCGAGCGCGTAGTCGGGATCGAGGCTAGTAGGAGGTCGCTCGACCGGTGGTCGGCGTGCCGGGACACAGCCGCTGACTACTACTCCACCCAGCAGCATCAAGGACAGTCGAGCCATGGGCCGGTGGTCTACATCAGCGTGGTCCGACCATGCAATCACAAATGTAATGGGTGCGGCTCTTTCACGGCACGCTCGACGGGATGAGTTTCGATCACTTGACGAGTCGCAGATGTGGGCGCGAAGGCGGAAGCGGGCTGGGAACC
>JAYUVX010000031.1:0-7580 GCA_043753855.1 Myxococcales bacterium
ATGCCGTCGCAGTCCCAGGTGGTCCGCGACGAGACGTTCGCACCGATCCTGTACGCGATGACGTACGCCGATCTGCCGCAGGCGATCGCGCTGCACAACGACGTGCCGCAGGGCCTCAGCTCGTGCATCTTCACCAACGACCTGCGCGAGGCCGAGGCGTTCATCGCCGCGTCCGGTAGCGACTGCGGCATCGCGAACGTCAACATCGGCCCATCGGGCGCCGAGATCGGCGGCGCGTTCGGTGGCGAGAAGGAGACCGGCGGCGGCCGCGAATCAGGCTCCGATGCCTGGAAGAGCTACATGCGCCGCGCGACCAACACCGTGAACTACTCGAAGGACCTACCCCTCGCGCAGGGCATCACGTTCGGCTGAGCCGTTCACTTCGCAGGAGCGACAGAGCCGGCGGGCGCGGCGGGCTTCTTCTCGACGGGCGCGGACGCCTTCGGGGCAGCCGCAGAACCGGCGGCCGAACCGGCATCTTGACCGGGCATGCCATCGACGCGCTGGATGATGTGGAAGCCGAACTCGGTCTTCACCACGCCAACCTCGCCTGACTTGAGACGCAGGCTGAGATCCTTGAACGGCTTGACGAGGCCCGCGTCGGGCGTGGCGTCGTAGCTGGTGCCCGTCTTCGCCGAGCCCGGATCCTCGGACAGCTCGGCCATCAGCGGCTCGATCTTGGCGCCGGCCTTGAGCTTGGCGACGGTGTCCTTCACGAGCTTCTCGAGCGTCGCGCGGTCGCGCTTCTGGCCGCGCGGATCCTCGCCGTGCGAGTCGGCGAAGCTCAGCAGGATGTGCTTGACCTTGGCCATCGTGGTGACCGGCTGACGCGCCAGGATATCGGCGGACTCGAGCGCGTCCGGCGGCGCCGGCGGCGAGCGCTTGATGATGTGCCAGCCGAACGGCGACTTGACGATGCCGGCCTCGCCGACCTTGAGCCGCAGCGACAGCTTCTTGAACGGCTCGACCATCTGGGTGTCGGCGCCGACGTCATAGGCGCGGGCGGTGTCCTTGCTGCCCGGATCCTCGGAGTACTGCTTCATCAGCGCGGCCATGTCACCACCGGAGGCGACCTTCTCGAAGACCTCCTTCGCGATCTTGTCGGCCTCTTCCTTGGTGCGGGTCGCAGTGCGTGCGGCCGGCGCGCCCTTCCACCCGATCAGGACGTGCTGCACGGAGACCGGGCCGACTTCCGCGGGACGGGCGAGGATCGCGGCAGACTCGAGCGAATCCGGGGGCGGCGGGCTCACGCGCTTGATGACGTGGTAGCCGTAGTTGCTCTTGACGATGCCGACCTCGTTGAGCATCAGGCGGAGCGCGAGCTGCTTGAACTCCGGGACGAACTGGGTGTCCGCAGCGACGGTGTAAGGCTCGCCGGTCTTGGCACCGGGATCCTCGGAGAGCTCGGCGACCAGCTTGTCGAAGTCCTCCTTCTCGGCGCGCGAAGCGACCGCGCGCGCGAGCTTCGCGGCATCGGCGTTGGTGCGAGCCTCGGCGCGTGGATCCATGTGACCGCGATACGCAGCCGCGAGATCCTTCCACCCGATCAGCACGTGCTTGACCTGGACCTCGGGCGCGGTGTCCTTGCGATCGAGGATCGCGTGGCTATCGAGATCCTCGGCCGGGCCACTCGGTGCAGCCGCGGAACCACCACCGGCGGGCGCCTTGATGTTGTCGACCACGGTATCGAGCTTCGACTTCTCCTGCTTGCAGGAGACCGACGGAGCGAGGACAAGCAGTGCGAGCGCGAGTGTTCGACCGAAGCGAGACGTCTTCATCATTTCGCGCGCATCCTACCCCAACCCGTCGAGCGACAACCCCTTGAGCTGCGCTGCAACAGCGGGAACTTTCGCGAAGCTTTCTTTGTCGAGTGCCTTCTCGAGGGCATCTGCAGCCTTGACCGTCCCCGCGGCCACCAGCTTCTCGAGCGCGGCATCCATGCCCTGCATGCCCTCGCCCTGCCCCGACTGGATGAAGCTCGGGATCTGCTGCGTCTTGCCCTCGCGGATCAGCGCCGACAGCGCGTAGCTGCCGAGGAGGATCTCGTGCGCGGCGAGCCGGCCCGGCTTGTCCGCGCGTGGTAACAGCTGCTGCGCCACCACGCCGACCAGCGAGTCGGCCAGCAGGCCGCGAACCTGCGGCTGCTGCTCGGCGGGGAACGCGTTGACGTAGCGATCGATGGTCGCGCTCGCCGAGTTGGTGTGAACGGTCGCGTAGATCAGGATGCCGAAGCTCGCCAGCTGGAGCGCGGCCTTCATGGTCTCGGCGCCGCGGAGCTCGCCGACCAAGATGACATCCGCATTCTCTCGGCCCGCACTGCGGATCGCATCGAGGAACGATGGGACATGCTCGCCGACCTCCTTGTGCGAGATCAGGCAGCGCCGCGGCTGGTGCACGAACTCGACGGGATCCTCGATCGTCAGGATATGCCCCGACCGCGAGCGGTTGATGTGATCGACCATCGCCGCGAGCGTGGTCGACTTGCCGCTACCGGTGGGGCCGGTGACCAGTACAAGGCCGCTCGTGATCTCGGAGAGCTTGCGGATCCCCGGGGGGACGCCGAGCTCGTCGAGCGTCTTGATGATCGTCGGGATCGCACGGAACACGGCGCCAACGCCGGTGAGCTTTTTCAGGTAGTTCGCGCGAAACCGCGCACTGTCTCCGTGGGCGTGCGCGAAGTCGAGATCGCCGGTGGACAGGAACTGCGCACGCTGATGCTCGCCGAGCAGCGGCATCAGCAGACGCTCGATGTCCGGGCTGCTCAGGGGCCGGTCTCCCTCGGGCACCAGCGAGCCACGGATCCGCAGCATTGGCGGATAGCCCGGCGACAGGTGCAGATCCGATCCGCCCTTCTCGAGCAGCCGATCGAACAGCTGTCCGATCTCGCCGCTCACGAGTCCTTCCTCCCGAACAGGCCGCCGAGGCCGCCGCGCTTCGCAGGCTCCGGAGGCTTCACCACGGGCACCACACCAGAACCGGCGCGCAGCTGCGCCGCGAACTCCTTCTTGTTCTCGCTGGTCGCGATCGCCACGTCGTGCGTGATCCGACCGGCGCGGACCAGCTCCATCAACGAGTCATCGAAGCGGATCATCCCGTACGCCTTGCCGCGCTGCATGAGGTTCGGCAGCTGGAACAGCTTGTCCTCGCGGATCAGCGCCGATAGCGCGAGCACCCCGGTCAGGACCTCGACGGCCGGATAGATCTGGTCGCCGTTCACCGATGGCACCAGGCGCTGCGAGATGATCGCGCGCAGCGCCCCCGCGATCGACGAGCGGACCTGCGACTGATCCTCGGGCGGGAACATGTCGACCAAGCGATCGATGGTCTTCGCCGCCGATGGCGTGCTCATCGTCGCGATCACGAGGTGACCGGTCTCTGCGGCGGTCAGCGCGATCTCCACCGTCTCGCGGTCGCGCAGCTCGCCGATCACGATGACGTCGGGATCCTCGCGCAGCGACCCCTTCAACGCGGCCGCGAAGCTCCGGGTGTGGGGGCCGACCTCGCGCTGGCTGACCACTGCCGCTCGGCGCGGATACACGATCTCGATCGGATCCTCGACGGTGATGATGTGAAACGCGCGGCTCGCGTTGACCAGATCGACCAGCGCGGCGAGCGTCGTGGTCTTGCCGTGCCCGCTGGGCCCCGCGACGATGATCATGCCCTGGTGGTGATGGACGTGCTTCTCGATCTCCCGAGGCAGGTGCAGCTCGTCGAGCGTGGACGGTGCCACGCGCGCGATCCGGAACGTCCCCTTCAGGCCGCCCTGGAACCGCGAGATGTTGGTGCGCAGCCTGCCGCCGGCCGGGGCCTGGAGCGCGAGATCGACGTAACCGATCGTCCCCAGCTGGTCGAGCTGCTCGTTCGAGAGGAGCGGCCTCAGCAACCCATCGACCTGCGCCGCCGTGAGTGGTGGCGCCGCGGGATCGAGCGGCACGAGCTCCCCGAGCACGCGCACCGAGACCGGCCGCAAGCTGGCGATGTGCAGATCCGATGCCTTGCGCGCGGTCGCGGCAGCGATCAGCGCCTGAAAGCTCGTCGGTGCAGTAGCGCCCTGGAGATCCGCCGGCATGCGCTGCGTGGTGAGCGGAATCACCTGGCTGCGTGTGGGCTGTTCGACCACCGCCATGGGCGTGCTCGCTCGTGCGGGATCGCCCGCTGCCTGCGTGTGCTCACCGCTGGTCGTGCGCTTCGCACGCTTCGAGATCTCCGGTGACAGCTCGAGCTCGAACACGGCCTCGCCCTTCTCGATCCGGAAGGCCACGTCTTCTCCGCGTCGCGTCACCGTGATTTTTACCGCACGGGTACCGATCGTGACCTCGACGACAGGGCTGGTGCCATCCGACGGCGGGAGCAGGTGGACCAGCGGCGAGCCCTTGATCAAGGTCGCGAGCTGCACCTTGCTCAAAGGTTCCTTTGTCAAACCAACGTTCTCCTGGTTCCGACGGAACATGATCGGTCTCCCGGAACCGAGCACGACTTCGGTGACACCTGGCCGATCGAGGTACCCGAGGATCTGATCCAGCTGGCCGCTCAAGACTCGATCGTAGCTCAGCGAAGGCGATCGTAGCTACTCGCCCCGGACAGGCGGCACGGTGTGTCTGGGGCGACCACCCGTCGACGACCGAACCCGTGGTCGGGCGAAGACCACGATGCGTGGCACGCAGGTTGTAGCTGGCAATCACATGCAGCCTCGCCTCGTCTCGTCGCAGCTCGGTCTGGTCATCGCACGGCCAGTGGCGATGTCGAAGCCGGGTACTCGTCTCACCTACATCCGCGGGGCGGTCGGGAGTCCGATCTGCGTCGCGATGACCGTGTTCGTGGGATGCGCCGGGCTCGGCTACGCCGGCCTGCTCGGCGCGCTGGTCGCGATGTTGATCGTGGCGGCGCTCGGTGCGTCGGCCGCGCGGTACAAGTTCGTCCAGCGCCACCTCGATGCTTCCGCCGCGCTGCGGGATCGATCACGGCTCGAGTCGGCGCGGTTCAAGGCGCTGCGCCCCACGGGCGTCGTGCGGCAAGCCCAGTATGTCGAGCTGCGCGACCTGGTCGAGAGCATCGAACGCGACGATGCCGGCGAAGCTTCCAGGTTCGAGCTGCAAGACCTGCTCAATCACTTCGTCGAGGTCTCCGTGGCCCACCAGCGGTGCCTGAACGCGCTGCGACTCGCGGGCGGCGAGCTCCCGGTGGCGGTGCCGATGATCGATGCACCGAGGTCCAAGCGGCGGCGAGAGATCCAGGCCCGCCGGATCCGCCACCGCGACGAGTGCCTGCGCCGCATCGAACGGCTCGGCGACGAGCTCGAGGCGACCGACGAGCTGATCCGGCTCCTTGCCCAGCGCGTTGCCTGCCCGCTGCTGCATGGCGATCTCGACCGCGAGATCGAGCGCCGGTTGTGGGAGCTCGACGAGGTCGATGCCGCGATCGAGCAGCTATCCGCCTGAACTCCCGCGATTGACCACACCTCGAGAGCGCGCGTTGCGGCGCGTTGCAACGCTGCGCTGAGCGCCTCCCGGTCGTCTAACAGCTGTTGCTCGTGGTGGATGGTGTGTTTCAGGCAGCTGGCGTGCACGCCGCCCCCCCCATCGGGGTGTTCGGCCGGTCGTGAGCCGCGAGCGGTGGATCCATGGCGCGGCGGCTTTGTGGCACGCTGCGCGGCATGACCATGAAGCTCTACATGCACCCCGTATCCACCGCGAGCCGCCCGGTGCGGCTGTTCATTGCGGAGAAGCAGCTGCCGATCGAGGAGCAGGTCGTCGACCTGATGACCGGCGAGCACTACAAGGACGAGTACACCGCGATCAATCCCAGCCGCATGGTCCCGACGCTGGTCGATGGTGACTTCCGGTTGACCGAGAGCTCGGCGATCCTCAAGTTCCTCGCCTCGGAGTCGAAGGCCCCCGAGTACCCGAGCGATCTGCGCAAGCGCGCGAAGGTCGACGAGGCGATGGACTGGTTCAACACCCAGTTCTACCGGGACTTCGCGTACGGCCTGCTCTACCCGCAGGTGTTCCCGAACCACAAGCGCTCCACCGACGAGGTTCACAACGGCGTGATCGCGTGGGGCAAGGAGAAGGCGAAGACCTGGTTCGGTGTGCTCGACCAGAACATCATCGGCTCGCGCCCGTACGTGACCGGTGACCAGATCTCGATCGCCGACTACTTCGGCGGCTGCATCACCACCGCGGGCGAGCTGATCGGCTGCACCTACGAGGGCTTCCCCAACGTCCAGCGCTGGCTCGGCAACATCAAGACGCTCTCGAGCTGGCCAGCGGTCAACGAGGTCATGTACGGCTTCGCCGCATCCATGAAGGGCAAGGACTTCGTGAGCCTATGATCAAGGGCCTGCACCACAGCGCGTATCGCTGCCGGGATTCCGAGGAGACGCGGGCGTTCTACGAGGACTTCCTCGACCTGCCGCTCGTCAACTGCTTCGAGATCACCGAGACCAAGACCGGTCGGCAGACGCGTGTGTTGCACTCGTTCTTTCAGATGGGGGATGGCTCGTGCCTCGCGTTCTTCGAGGTCCCCGGCGAGGAGGGCCAGAGCTTCGAGTTCAAGCGCCAGGACGACTACGACCTGCACATCGCGGTCGAGGTCGACCACGCGCACCTCGCGCCGATGCTCGCGAAGGCGAAGGCTGCGGGCATGGAGGCGCGTGGGATCGCGGATCACAAGATGATCGATTCGATCTATCTCCGCGATCCGAACGGCTACGTCGTCGAGCTGACGGCGAAGCGGCCCGATCACGATGCGCAGATGGATCCGACGCGCAACCAGGCGCGGGCGCACCTCGATGCCTGGCAGCGCGACAAGTCACGCTATTGATCGAGCCGCCGAACCGGTCTCGCGTCCGGCGAATCAGAGCGCGTCGAGCGCGAGCTGCGCGGGCAGCTCGGAGCGCGTGGCGAGCAGCTCCTCGAGGGCCACGCGCGTGACACCGAGCCTGGCGAGCGTGACCGGCGCGTGCGCGGCGACCAGCAGGCCGCGGAGCCGGGCGCCGAGCCTGGGCAGCGCGGCCATCGTGCGCGCCTCCTGCACGGCCTCCTCGAGCTCGCGGATCGTTGGACGCTCGTGAACGGGGAGCTCGGGCTCGCCGATCGCGTCCTCGAGCTCGGCCACCAGCGCGGGACGCGTACGCTGGAGGTGTGCGAGGAACTGCGGCAGCAGCAGAGCGTGAAGCGCGGCGTGCTCGAGATCGAACGCGCCACCGAGCAGGTGCGCGAGCGCGTGCTGCACGCCGGCCTTGCCCTGATCGTAGAGCGCGGCGCACTGCGATGACGCTCGCTGCGCAGCTTCGCGCGCTGGCCGATCTCGTGGCGCACCGATCAGCGCCTCGATCGCGCGCACCGTCTCGCGAGCTGCGGTCAGGGCCTGCGTCCGTGCGGGCTCGCCGAGCGAATCGGTCGACAGCACGCTCACCACGTGCGCGAGCGCGTTGCACAAGCTCTGCACGCTGATCGTGAGCGGCATGTCCTGCGTCAGCGTGATGTCGTAGAGCACGAGGTCGGGGCGGACCCGCTCGTCGCGGCCGGTCTGCTTGTCGCCCGCGCGCGTGATGCCGTACATCCGCGTGCGCTCGGATC
>JAYUVX010000032.1:0-7507 GCA_043753855.1 Myxococcales bacterium
ACGCCGGCCGCTACGAGCGAGATGCCGAACACCGGCTTCCAGACGTTGGTCTTCTTGCCGCGGCCTCCGCCACCACCACCGGTTGCCACCAGCTCGAACTCCTCGGTGACCGTCTCGCCGCCGGCCACCATCACCGTCTGCTCCTTGCGGCGCCGGCCCGGAGACTCGATCGCGATGCGATAGCGGCCTTCGGGGAGCGTCAGCGTCGCCGCGCCCTCCACGAGGGTTCCCTTCTGCTCGTCATCGACGAACACGGTCCCGCTCTCCGCACTGGCCTTCACGAACAGCGTGCCGCCCGCACCGACCAGATCCGAGTACGCCTTCTTGGCGATCGTGCGCACTGCGTCGCCGCTCTGCCCTCCGGGAATCTGAACGACGATCTGCTTCTCGTGGGACTTCTTCTTCACGTCGAGGACGTGGAGCCGCGCGGTGTAACCATCACTGGTCTTCTCGAGCTTTCCGTAGATCAGGACGTCGGCGCCGATGTCCTTGCCGATATCCGACATGCACAGCGGGCCCTCGCTATCGCAGTTCTTGAGGACCTTCTCGTCGATCATCTCGCGGTCGGCGTTCGGCGCGAGCTGGAACGGCCCGTTGCCGGCCTTCGCCTTGTTCCGCAGCCCCTCGGTCAGATCGTGGGCAACGCCGGTCGCCATCTGATCGATCGTGCCAGTGACCTCGACGCCGAGGATCGCGACCTTCGGCTTGGCAGCCGCACTGCCCGCTCCGATCGAGAGCAGCGCCAGCGCGATGATCGTGACGATCCTCATGAATAACCCTTGCGGAAATTCTAACTCCCGCTTCGGGCCGACGCCTGGATTTTGCCTCACCAGTCGATGCGGAACGCAGCGCCGCCGCCGTCCACGCTCACGACTGGGGTCACCGCGATCTGCGGCTTGCGTACCCGGCGGCCCACCGCGCTGGTCGACTTCGGCGACTCCGCGGAGTCTCCACGACCGAACGCGAGGTACCCCGTGATCGCCATCAGGGCGACGCCGAGGCCGGTGCCGATGATCCCATAGGTCTGGCGATCGTGCCACGTGCAGGCACTCGAGAAGCTCTTGCTCATCCGGTACTCGGCGCTGCGCGCACCCGAGCAGTTGCTCGCCGAGAGCTCGCCGTGCTGGACGCCCGCCGTGGCGAGCTCGCCCTTCACGTTCTTTGCCTCGGAGGTCTCCTTGTAATAGGAGACCCCCCAGAACCCACCGGCGCCGACCGCGATGATCGTGGACACCACGAACATCGGCTTCCAGATGTCGGTCTTGGTCGCCGAGGTGGTGCCGGTGGTGGTGTGGATGATCTCGTCGGGTTTCTTGCCCGGGGCGGGGACGAGCTGCACTGACTGCGTGGTGGCCTCACCGCTGCGGACGGTGACCTTGGTCTCCGTGCTGCGCTCGTAGCCATCCGCCTCGACGATCAACCGGTACGGCCCCTCGGCCAGGCTGAGCGTCAGGGTGCCGGAGGCGAGCGAGCCCTTCGGCTCGTTATCGATCAGCACCGTGCCGTGGTCGGCGTTGCTGCGAACGACGAGCGTGCCGTTCGAGACCACCCCGACGAGATCGTTGTACGCCTTGCTCGCAGCGCCGCCGATCGCGGTTGGATCCTTCGCGGCCGCGTGCGGAATCGTCAGCGGGCTCTTCGCCTTCTCGAACTTCTTCTTCGTGACGTTCAGCAGGTTGACGAGGACGACATAGCCATCCGGCTTCTTCTCGAGCCGGCCGTAGATCAAATAGTCGGCGCCGATGTCCTTGCCGATCTGCGCCATGCACGCGACGGCCTCGTTGTCGCAGTTCTTGATCAGCTTCTCGTCGATCAGCTCCTTCTCGCTGCCCGGCTGGAATGCATACGGACCGCTCGGCAGCTTCGCGCGCGAGCGCAGCGCATCGGTTAGATCCCTGGCAACCGCGGTGGTTGCCTGGTCGATCTGACCGGTCGGATCGACGACCTCCAGACCGAGGACGGCGACCGTGGGCTTGCCGGCGAAGGCCGGCGAGCTGACGAGTCCCAGGAGCAGGACCGTGAGCACCGCGATCCGGCGCCAAGCAAAGGAAAATGCACGCGTCATGGGGATCCTCGAGGGGCACCAGTATACACAAGCCGCCACTCGACTGAGCGTGAGGTGGCCCCCAGGATTGCGCCAGGTTACGTTGTAGGTCCCAGCCCCCATGCGCACCCTCTCGGCGCGGATTCTCCTCGGCTTTGCCGCGCTGACCGTCACGTTCGGCGTGATCACGGCGACGGTCGTGTTCAACATGAGCCAGGTCGAGAACCAGGTCACATTGATTGGCCGCGGCTATGTCCCGCTCGCGCTCGCGTCCAAGGACCTGGCGCGTCGGCAAGATGACCTCCTGAACTACCTCGAGGAGCGGCTGCTCGACGAGTCCAACGTCCAGGTCGCCCGGCTCGCGCTCCGCAACTCCCGGGCCAACCGGGATCGCGCGCTGCAGACGCTGCGGCGCATTCTCGATGGGGTCGAGGAGCTGGTCGAGGACACCAATCACTTCGTCATGACCCGCCCGAACATCGAGGCGCTCGAGGGATCAGTCGCGGCGGTCGAGCCGTTTTACGCCCAGGTGCTTTCGGCCACACCGATCGGCAAGCCCGAGACCTGGAACGGCACTCAGCAGACCGCCTTCGACGGCCTCCAGCGGCTCCGGATCGAGGAGCGCAAGCTCCTGCAACGCGCGAACAGCTTGTCGCAGCAGCTCGATCGCAACGTGTCCCGGACCACCGAGATCCTCCAGCAGAACGAGCACACGCTGCGGCTCCGCACGATCTACCTCGGCGTCGCAGCCGTGCTGCTCGGCTTGTGCATCACGATCTGGGTCGTGATCACGCTGCGACCGCTGTCGCGACTACGCGATGCGGCGCGCCGGATCGCCGCCGGTGACTACGCCGGGCGGATCCCGGAGAAGGGGCCCGCCGAGGTCGCGGATCTTGCCCGCGAGTTCAACTCGATGGGGCGCGCGGTCGAGGAGCGCGAGCGCGAGAAGGTCCGCTCCGAGCGGCTCGCGGCCGTGGGCAAGATGGCCGCGATGATCACCCACGAGGTGCGAAACCCGCTGTCCTCGATCGGGCTCAACACCGAGCTGCTGGAGGAAGAGCTCGGTGATGTCCCCAACGCCGAGGAGGCGCGCGGCCTGTGCCGCTCGATCCATCGCGAGGTCGATCGGCTCACCGCGATCACCGAGGAGTACCTGGCGTTCGCTCGGCTCCCGAAGCCCAAGCTCGCCTCCGAGCCGATCAACGCGATGGTCAGCGCGCTCGCCGCGTTCGTGCGCGAGGACCTCGCCGCGCGCCAGGTCGTGCTGACCACCGAGCTGTCGCCCGACGAGCTGGTCGGCTTGATCGATGCCGGGCAGATCCGGCAGTGCCTGATCAACCTGGTGCGCAACGCGGCCGACGCCGTCGCCGTCAAGGGCAAGGGCTGGGTGATCCTGCGCACCCGTCGGGATGGCGAACGCGTCGTGATCGAGGTCGAGGATAGCGGCGTCGGGATCGCCACGGACGTGCTTCCGCGGCTGTTCGACCCGTTCTTCTCCACCAAGGACGGCGGAAACGGCCTCGGGCTCGCCCTGACCCAGCAGATCGTGCGGGATCACGGCGGCGACGTCGAGGTGGCGAGCACGGTCGGCAGAGGTACGACCTTCACCGTTCGGGTACCCGCGAGCGCATGATCTTGCGATCACGAGTGCGCCCTGAGATCATCCGACCGCGAATGACCGACGACGAAAAACGGCGCGATTCCCGAGAGCCGGTGACGCTCTTCGTGGAGTACGAGGGCGCCGACGATCTGATCGGTGACTTCACCGAGAATCTATCGAGCGGCGGCACCTTCGTCGCCACCAACCGCGCGCTGCCGATCGGTACCAACATCCAGCTCGTCCTCAGCTTCCCCGGCCTGCTCGAGCCGATCTCGATCGAGGGCGTGGTCCGCTGGAAGCGCGAGGACGGCCATGCAGAGGGCGACGCCGGCGCCGGCATCGAGTTCGAGCCAGGTCCCGCGCGCGACGCGCTCGCCGCCATCATCGACAAGATCAAGAGCCGCGATCCCAAGACCGTGTCGCGCCTGTTCCGGGTGCTCGTGGTCGAGGATAACAAGCACGTCGCGCAGCTGATCACTCAGGGCCTGCGCGGCTCCGCCCGTCGTGATTTCGGCGGCGTCTCGTTCGTGTTCCGCAACGCAGAGGATGGCCGCGCTGCGGTCGAGATCCTGCGCCGCGAGAAGTTCGACGCGCTGATCATCGATGTCTACCTGCCGATCCTCGATGGCCCGCACGTGATCATGCAGGCGCGTACCGAGCTCGGCCTGCTCGACCTGCCGATCATCGCGGTGTCCGCGGGCGGCGATGCGGCGCGGCGCTCGGCGCTCGAGGCCGGCGCCAACATCTTCCTCGACAAGCCGATGCGGCTGCGCCAGGTGATCGACACCATGCAGCGCTTGCTAGCGACCTAGCGCCGTCGTGCTGTGAACCGAGCCGGAGCAGGATGCTTGCGTCGTCGTCGCGTGCGCGCTCGTTCAGCGGGCGATCGATTCGGTTCTCGATGCCGCTGCTGACCATATCGTCATCGCGCTGCGCTAGCAGGCAGAAATAGCACTAGCACCACGGCACCCGCGAACAGCTCATGAGCGTCACACCGGTGTGCGGCGCTAACGGACGGTGTAGCTCGAGCGTGACGCGTCGATGCCCATGCCATCGAGGGATCCTCTCGTGGATGTTGTCGAGCAGCGCGCCCTGTCTCGCGCGGACGCGCTGGCCACGGACTGGCTGGTAGAGTGACTGGATGCTGGCAGGAGACCTACGCACGAACCGATCCGGGGGCATGACATGGCTCCTCGTATTCGCTGGTCTCACGGCGTGTGGCTCTCACCAGACGACACCTGCGCGTGATGACAGTACGGTCGACGCGCGCGTGAAGGTTGGTCCGGTCACGTACGTATTTCGCGCATCGCCGCTGAGTAACCTGACTTACGAGCTCGACTGCCTGGCGGAGCTGATTCCCTGTTCCCGCGAGGCCTTCAAGACGATGTAGCACGCCGACGGCTGGACTGACGCGGACGCACGGGACGTCGCGAGATGGAAACAGCTGCGTACGCGCTACCGAGGCGAGATCGAGGACGACAAGGCATCCGTCGATGCGCCGCTACCGGTGCCATACCGGCAGCGCCGGATCGACGCGGCCATCCGCCTTGCAGGTTTCGGGGCGCACGATGTCGATGAATATCTCGCGCGGATCGCGCTGTTCGCCAGCCCGGCCGAGATTCGCAACGTACGTGACGTGCTGCTGCGATTCACGCCGAGGGCCAGCAAGCGATGGCGCACGGACCGCGAACGCCTTGCTGCTGCAGCGCACGAATACGCAAGCCTCATCGCGCGCGCGGACATCGCGCTGCTGATGCGAAAGGTCGCGGCATTCTATCGTGCGGAGCTCGTCCCCGACTTGGAACAGGTGTTCGAGCTGCTCGCGCGCCCGAAACACGACTCGATGACATCGGCACAGATGCTCGGGCCGGTTGCCGTCGTCGAAGTCACCGATGGCGACCCGCCGCCGCGCCAGCTACCGATTGTCGCGCACGAACTGTTCCACACCTGGTTCGCGTCGTCGCCGGTCCAGGACCAGGTCGAGCTGACGAAGTGGTTCGCGATGTCTGCTGACGCGCTCGCCGGTCCCGCATACGGCCTGCTCGACGAATCGTTTGCGACGACGTTTGGCAACGGCCTCGTACGGCGGGCGGTAGACCGCGGCGACTACGAGCGCCTGCTCCAGCTGGAAGATGGTTTCTACGCGGACCGGGCTATCGACGCCACCGCAAAGGCGCTGATCGGCCAGGTCGACAGTTGGCTCGAGCGCGGCAAGACCATCTTCGATCACGATGTCATGGCGGCATACCTGAAGCTCATGCGGCAAGCGGTTCCGGAGGGGATGCCGCCGTTGACGTACCTCCGGCCGCTCGTGTTCGTGGCGCAAGAAGATCTGGCCGCATCCAGCACGCACCTCGTGGGCATCTCGAGAGCGCCAATCGTGACCGGTACGAGCGATCTGGACCAGGCGGGTGAGCTCCTCGCGGAGCATCCTGCGTGGGGCGTGGCCGTGCTGCTGACGCCGGCCCACCTATCACGACTCATTGGCGATGAGCGAATCATCGACCGACCGACGCTCGCGATGCTGCGCAAGCAGACGCTCGCGCCCTTCGTGCTCACCATGCAGCGGGCGCCCATCGGGACCACGTTTGTCTTCGTCGCGGCGAACGATGTTGCAATGACGAAGTTGATCGACGCGTTCGCGGCGCAACCCGCAGCTCGATCAGGCATCTGGCATCCCCCCAGTTGAGCGATGGTTCGACATCGTCGAGCGGATCGTCAGCGACGAAGCTCTGCGAGCTGCGGTTCGCCGAGATCGGTGTACACGATGCACGTCGCCGTCAGCCCCTTGTTCGAGGTCGGCGCGTGGTCGTCGAAGAACGTCCGCGTCGTCTCGTGCGTGACGCCGCCGACAACGAGGCCATCACAACCACGCCACGCCGCTTCCACGCGGAGCTTCACGATGAAGTCTCGCGTGTCATCGGACGAGAACTCGCTCTTCTGCTGCGCTTCGAAGTAAGCGAGGTCCATGTGCGGCCGCGCCGGAGCGCCGCTCGTGAATACTTCGACCGATTCCGGGGGCCGTGCTGCGAGCGGTCGCGGCGCAGAGTTGATCTCGGTTGCGCGAATCGAAGAGCCACAAGCTGCGGCGGTGATCACGAAGAGAAGAGAAGCTGTACGCATGGGACTGCGGGGTTGCAAAGCGAGCGCCATGGGCCAAATGCGTATGCAGCGGCCGTGGACGCCCATTCAGTGCAGCTGTTCGCTCACGATCGTGGCGCTGGCGCAACGCCTGCCGGACCTTGCCAGCTCCTAGACGGGCTCGCCGATCGTGGTGCCGGATAGCGCAGGGGCGACGAAGATGTGCACGACGTAGTAGATGAACGTGCCATCGGGCGAGACGGCTGGCTCGATCGTGCCGAAGCTTGCGGTGGTGGTGCGCGCGGACACGGTGAGCAGCCGTTGCGCGAGCAAGCCGAGTTTGCGCGAGGCGAGGCGCGCGAGGACGAGCGTGGCAATGGTGCCGGCGAAGGCGTAGCCGTGCGGGATGCCGTGGGCAACTGCGACCGCGCCGGCGATGGAGACCGCGAGGCAAGTCACCAGGATCCCGACCACGTAGCTGGTGCCGCAGCGATCAGTGTAGACGAGCGCGCGCTCGCCGCCGGAGACGCGGCGGATGGCGTCGGCGGCGGCCGCGCGAATCAGCGGTGCACGATCCCAAGACCGGCCGTCATTGGGGAGTGCGAGGTCGAACATGCCGGTGAGCGTGACGGCGTGGGTGACGGCGAGACCGCGTTCTGCCAGCACGGCGATGGTGGCGTGCTCGAGGCCGTGGATCACGCGCGTCCGCTCGTCGAGCAACGCCAAGATCGCCGGTACGAACGCGATCGCGAGGATCGTGCCTGGCAGTGCGCCAATCCAGA
>JAYUVX010000033.1:0-58797 GCA_043753855.1 Myxococcales bacterium
TAGTGCACTGCCGTGCGCAAGGCTAGGGTTGTCGCCATGGCCAGGTGGCGACGCCGCTAGCCACCGGATCACCTAACCGCGGGAGATCGGCCGGAGCGCGGCGAGGATTTCGTGGCACCGGCGTTGCTTTGGGGGAGGGCACCCCGATGTCACGCCTCGTTGCCGCCGTCCTTGTCTCCTCGACCGCCCTGTTGCTCGCGCCGAAGGTCGCGGCTGCCGACGCGTGCAGCGCCGCACGCGTGATGGTCGTCCTCGACAAGTCGAGCTCGATGCAGACCGGCAAGGTCGGCACCCAGACCAAGTGGTCTGCCGCGGTCGACGGTCTCGGCCGGGTGCTCAACGCCCACCAGGCCCGGGCGGAGTTCGGCCTCATCACGTTCCCGCACGCCGGTCAGTGCTCGCCAGGGCAGGTCGATGTCGCGCCTGCCTTGTCGAACCGGAGCTCGATCCTGAACGCGTTGACCACACCTCCGCCGGCGGCCGGCAACTACACGCCGATGGCGCAGACTCTCGAGCTCGCCGCCGCAGATCCATCGCTGACGTCCAGCGCGGGCGCACGTCACGTCATCCTGATCACCGATGGCTGGCAGTACTGCCTGCCCTACGATCCGCAGACCCGGTTCGATGGTGTGCCCGCCGTCCAGGCGTTGACCCAGCAGGGCGTCACCACCTGGGTGGTCGGCTTCGGCGCCGAGGTCGATCCGGTGGCGCTGAACCGGATGGCGGTCGCCGCGAACACCGCGCGCCCCGGCTGCAACCCGAACAACACCGACGCCAGCGCGCCGAACCAGTGCTATTTCCAGGTCGACAACGCGGCCGAGCTCGTCACCGCGCTCAACGCGATCGCGGGGTCGATCTCCGGCGAGACCTGCGATGGCGTGGACAACGATTGCAACGGCGAGGTCGATGACCACCTGTCGCGCAGCTGCTCGAACGCATGCGGCGTGGGCGCCGAGATCTGTCACGCCGGCAACTGGGGCGCATGCGATGCGCCCCAGCCAGCGGCCGAGACCTGTGACGGCGTCGACAACGACTGCGATGGTCAGGTCGACGAGCCCGATGCGTCGCTGTGCGCGACCGGCGAGGTCTGCACGAACGGCATGTGCGAGCCCGGGAATGGCGACGGGGATGCGGGTGCGATGAAGGCCGGCTGCTCGTGCGACAGCTCCGGGTTGCCCGACGCGGGTAGTTTTGCCCCGTGGCTCGTGCTGGGCGCGTTGCTGATCCGTCGCCGTCGTCGGTGAATCCTCGGCGCGGGCGTGGCAGGCTCCGCTCCATGCGGTTCGTATCAGCGGTGTGTCTTGTCGGCCTCCTGTCCACGCACGCGGTGGCCGAATCTCCACCGCACGAGTTCATCGAGGAGGCGAAGGCGCTGCTCGTCGTCGGCGCATGTGCCCAGGGTGTCCCGCCGGCGTCGGTGAAGCCGGGCGCGCTCGATGCGCACTGCAAGAAGGTGCGAGCGGCGCAAGAGGATTACCGGAAGAACTGGCTCGGCCTGGCCAGCGCGTTCTTCGCGGCCAACGTGCCGGCTGGGATCCCGAAGATCGTGGTGTACCCATTCGCGGGCGGTGACCTGTCGACGGCGCTCACCGTGTATCCCGATGCCGACGAGATCACGACGCTCTCGCTCGAGCCCGCCGGAGATCCCACGTCGCTGGCGCGGCTGTCCGACAAGGAGCTGCGGACGTCGCTCGCCGTGGTGGCGACCGAGCTGTCGTCGCTGTATCGCGCGAACTTCTCGGTGACCATGAACATGATCGGCGCGATGCGCGGAGGCAAGCTGCCGACCCAGCTGATCTTCGGGCTGTCGGCGCTCGCGATCCACGGCTACGAGCCGGTGTCGCTGCGCTACTTCCAGCTCGCCGACGATGGGTCGATCAAGTACGTCACGGACGCGGATCTCTCGCAGATCGAGACCCTCCAGGATGCAGGCAAGCGCAACGCGGCGCTCTCGAACATCGAGCTGCGGTTCCACAAGAAGGGTGGAACCCGCGAGCAGGTCTATCGCCACATCATGGCGAACCTCGACGACAACCACCTTCGCAAGTCGCCGGCGGCGCTGAAGCACCTCGAGGCGAAGGGCCAGGTCGCGGGGATGACCAAGGCCGCGAGCTATTTGCTCTCGTTCGACGAGTTCAAGACGATGCGCAAGTACGTCGTCGATCACGTCACGTGGATGGTCTCCGACTCCACCGGCCTCCCGCCGAAGTACGGCAAGGAAGCCGGCTTCGAGTACGAGACGTGGGGCACCTACGAGAAGTCGAACATGAAGGCCGGCGGCACCGTGACTCCCGCGTGGCGAGCGCTCTACGCCGAGCAGCCGAAGCGCGCCCTCGCGTTTCGGTTCGGCTACCCCGATGGCAAGTACCACGGGCACTTGATCATCATGCGCAAGGGCAAGACCTGATCAGCGGGTCTGCGTGACCTTGCGTAGGTGCTGCGGCGCTTCGGCATCGAATCCGCAAGCGGCGGCGAGCCCGGGCAGCGCGAGATAGAAGCTCTGGATCGCGCACAGGGGAGCGAGCACCGGAGGTGCGTCAACGCACGGCAGGGCGCGGGCGCCCGGGACCGCGAGCGCGCACGTGGCGACGAGCGCATCCGGGGCCCACTCGACAGCGTCGGCGAGCACGGGATCGGCGGACCACGCGGCGACCAGCTGGAGTAGACTGGTCGCGGCGAGCAGGAAGGACTTGGTCGCGGCGACGCTGGTCTCGGTGCCGCCCACAGCGGGAGCACGATCTCGCAGGCTGCGGCCGTGGCGAGCTGAACGAGGTCCGGGCTCCTGCCACTCTGCGACGCCGCGAGGACGAGCGCACCATCGAGTCCGACGAGCGTGCGGCGATAGATCGACACCATGCTCGGGCCGACGAAGGGACCGGGCGGCCGAGAACTGCGGAGAGCAGCGATGCACCATCGCTCCCTGCGTGGTCGGAGCTGCCGCGCGCCGCACGTCGCGATCGCGGTCGGCGGGCGTCTGTCATGTCGGCGGCACACGAGATGCAGCTGCGTCGAGCCAGCAACCTCTCCAGGAGAACGATCATGGGCGCGATCATGAACAAGCTGAAGGGCAAGGCGAAGCAGTTCGAGGGCCGCGTGACGGGCGACAAGGTCCGCACGGCGCAGGGCACTTTCGAGGAGACCCAGGGCGATATCGGCATCGCGGCGCGTGGCGCGGTCGACAAGGTGAAGGCAGGTGCACGCAAGGTGGCGGCGACGGTCCAGGGCGGTACCAACCGCGCGCGCAACCGGAGCCGCTGAGGTAGGGTGCATCTCCACGTCAGTTTCCGTGGAGGTTTCAATGTCCCGCAAAGGTGATCACATCAAGCGCGTCGCGCTCGTGTTCTCTGGAGGTCCGGCCCCGGCGGCCAACGCCGTCATCTCGTCGGCGGCGATCTCGTTCATGGAGGACGATCGCCAGGTGATCGGGTTCTTCCACGGGTACTCGAACCTGCAGGATTACCATCCGGTCACGCACCGGCTGCTCCCCGACGAGCACTACCGGATCTTCGAGGAGAAGGATCTCTCCGGCCTGCGCAACTCGCGCGGGATCGTGATCGGCACTGCGCGCGCGAACCCCGGCAAGGGGATCGAGAACGCCGCAGATCTCGAGGATCCCACCAAGACGCAGCGGCTACGCAACGTCTACAACGCGCTCGTCGATCTCGAGATCGATGCGCTGATCTCGATCGGCGGCGACGACACGCTGAAGACAGCGAACTTCCTGGTCGAGTACCAGAAGCGGCTGCCGAAGGAGGCGCGCCGCGTTCAGGTCGTCCACCTTCCGAAGACGATCGATAACGACTATCGCGGTATCGACTTCACGTTCGGCTTCTTCACCGCCGTCGATGTGATGGCGAAGGAGCTCCAGAACCTGCGCGCCGATGCGATGTCGACAGGCAGCTACTTCGTCGTCGAGACGATGGGGCGCAAGGCCGGCTGGCTATCGTACGGCGTGGCGATCGCGGGCGAGGCCACGCTGGTGATCGCGGTCGAGGACGTCGAAGGTCCGCTCGCGATCAAGGGCAAGACCTCCGACGTCCAGCTCTCGCTCGACGCACTGATCGATCGGATCGTGGATGTGATTGTCGCGCGCGAGAAGCGGGGCAAGCACTACGGCACCGTCGTGCTCGCGGAGGGCCTCGCCGAGATGCTGCCCGATGATCAGATCAAGGATCTGCCGCGCGACGAGCACGGTCATCTCTCGCTGGGCCGCATGGATCTCGGCAAGCTGGTCGCGTTGCTGGTGGGTCGCCGCTACGAGGCTCGGACCCAGCGCAAGAAGAAGGTCACCGGCCTCCAGCTCGGCTACGAGTCGCGCTGCGCACCGCCGCATGCGTTCGACGTCATGCTCGGCAGCCAGCTCGGCATCGGAGCGTACCGCGCACTCGTCGAGGAGAACCTCGACGGCTTCCTGGTCTCCGTCCAGGGACAGCTCGATCTGCTGTACGTCCCGTTCTCCGAGCTGGTCAACCCGATCACGCTGAAGACCGAGGTGCGGTTCATCAAGTCGGGCAGCGACTACCATCGGCTCGCGCGCTTCCTGGAGACGCGAACCGACAAGATCGTCGACTGGAGCCCGGGTCGGCGCCAGGAGCGCTGACTACTTCGTGCCCGCGTTGGCGCCGGCCTTGGCGTCGACGCTCGCGCCCGCCTTGACCTTGACGTCGGTCTTGCTCTTGACGTCGGCCGCGGCCTTGTCG
The DNA here is from genome assembly GCA_043753855.1 of Myxococcales bacterium. Classification (GTDB taxonomy): domain Bacteria; phylum Myxococcota_A; class Polyangia; order Haliangiales; family Haliangiaceae; genus JABFXX01. Next base: position 4,701 of record JAYUVX010000033.1, read on the forward strand.
GTCGCGTTGACCGCACCACCGAGCGCACCACCGACGCCCGCGCCGCCCTTCACGTCGACCTTCACGCCGCCGCTCGCCTTGAGGTCCGCCTTCGCCTTGGCCTCCGCTTCCTTCTTCAGCTTGAGGTCCGCGGCCATCTTGATCTTGAGCTCGGCCTTCGCCTTGGCATCCGCCTCGGCCTTCAGCTTGGCCGCGGCCTTGAGCTCGGCCTTGGCCTTCGCCTCGGCCTCCTTCTTCAGCTTGAGCTCGGCAGCAGCCGCGGCCTTGAGCTCGGCCTTGGCCTTGAGCTCGGCCTCCCTCTTCATCTTGAGCTCTGCGGCCGCAGCGGCCTTCGCATCGGCAGCGGCCTTCGCGTCGATCTTCGCATCGACCTTGACGCCGCCGCTCACGCCGCCGCTCACGCCACCGGTGGCGCCCGCCTTCGCCTTGGCGTCCTGCTCCGCCTTGAGCTTCGCGTCGGCAGCGGCCTTGGCGTCCGCAGCGGCCTTCGCATCGACCTTCGCGTCGACCTTCGCGTCGACCTTGACGCCTGCCTTCACATCACCTTTGACCACCGGGACATCGGCGTACGCCGCCGAAGCCGATACGAGCGCGCCGAGAAGAAATGCGTTGCGAAGGAGTTTGTTCATTGTGCTCGCGGATACTGCACCGGGTGTGCCGCGCGGGATCAATGATTACAAGGTATTAGGACGCTATACGAGGGGCAGGTTGCCCCTCACGGGCATTCCGCCCCATCGCGTGACCGCGACTGCGTGACGTTGAATAAACCTGGCGCTAGCCCGAACACGAAGCTGCTCCGTCGCCGTAGCCCGACGAGTACCCCTCGTCGAACCCGGCGTCGTAGCCGGGACCATAGCCCTCGTCGAGGCCGCTGCTGAAGCCCGCGTCGTAGCTGCCGCGGTAACAGGCGAGCTCGGCGGTGCGCTCGCCGTCGCGTAGCGAGGCCTCGAGCTCGCCGCCATCGGTGCAATCGACGGTGTGGCAACCCGAGGACTGCGAGCACGGCCGCGACGATCAGAACGAGGCGCATCGCGATCGACCGACGAGGAGGTCGCCGCCGCGGCGCTCCAGTACGTCCGCAAGGTCAGCGGGGCCCGCAAGCCGAGCGAGACCAACCTCGCCGCGCCGCGCGATCGCGAGATCGAGGCCGCGAAGGCGAAGCAGCGCAGCGTGCAACGCTACGGCTGAGCGGATGCGCGTATCATCAGGCGATGCTGAGCCGCGCCGACGATCTCGCGACGATGACCGTGCTCGATTCGACCGGCGCCAGCGTCGTGCTCGGGACCTTGTGGCGCGACCAGCCGGCGGTGCTCGTGTTCGTTCGCCACTTCGGTTGAATTCACTGCCGTGAGCATGTGGTGCAGTTGCACCGCGACCTCGACAAGATCCACGGTGCCGGCGCGGAGCTCCACGTGATTGGCAACGGTTCGCCGAGCTTCATCGAGGGGTTCCGGGAGGAGACCCGGTGGACCGGTCCGATCTACACGGATCCGTCGCTCGCCGTGTACCAGGCGGCCGAGCTGAAGCGGGGCATCGCGAACACGTTTGATCCGCGCGCGCTCGGCGGCACGATCAAGGCGTTCCTGCGCGGTGGACGTCAGGGACGCATGCAGGGCGATCCGTGGCAGCAGGGCGGCGTGCTGGTCATCGGTCGCGATGGCTCGGTGCTGCTGCAGGACGTCTCGGATCGTCCCGGCGACAACGCCACCGGGGCTGAGATCGTCGCGGCGCTCGCGATCATTTCGCCGAGCTGAGCGCGGCGGTCACGAGCGCATCGAAGTGCGCGCGGGGTGCGGGGTCGAGCAGCAACCGGCACTTCTCGAACCGTGGCAGCTGCTCGGCGTGATCAACATGGCAGTGGATGACGCCCGGCAGCCAGTTATCGGTGGTGCAGCTCGCGACGTACGCGCGCTCGAGCGCGGGCACGAGCTTGGCGAACATCGGCTCGAGGCTCGTGCGCTTGGCGGGATCCATCGCCGCCATGTTCGCCGCCATGTACTTGTTCACCGCGCCCGCCATCTCGGAGCACTCGATCGGGCTCGTATTCTCCACGGGCGGTGCCTGCTGCGCGGGCGCGTCTCCGCCGATCGCGGCGAGCGCTGCGGCCACCAGATGATCGATCTGCGGACCGGTCGCCGTGAGGTCACCATGGACCACGTTGTCGCGCGGCTCGAGCCGACCCACGCCCGCCTCGGCCTTGGTCAAGAACTCGAGGATCGCCTTGCCGCGCGCGAGATCGGTGGCGGCGAGCTGCGCACTCGCGGCGGCGGACTTGCCGCGCACCACGATCGGATCTCCGAGCTGGATGTCGACCGTGATCGTGTGGTCGAGGCTCTGGGTGCGCACGGCGATCGGCTGCGCCTGATCGAGCTCCGCCCACCAGCTCGGCGCCGTCCCGGTTCCTGCGGTGACCTCCTGTCGCCACGCTGCCGCATCGACGTTCGATGCCGCGCGCGAGACCAGCACCAGCTCGCCGGTCGCGAGCAGCGCGCCCGAGGCGAACCCCTTGCCACCGAGCTTGACCGAGAACCGATCGCCATCGGGGACCACCTCGAGCGGCGGGATGCTCGCACCGAGCTTGACCGGGCACGCCGCGGTCCTGTCTCGAGGTAGCCCGCGGATCACGAGCGTCATGTCGCCGGTCGCGCCGGTGCCGTGGCGGGCCAGGATGATCGAGCTTGCATCTCCGATCAGATCGAGGTCGCACGCCTTCTTCACCGCCTCGACCGCGACCGCGATGCTGCGGAACGCGACCGGAGCCGCCTTCGCGTAGCCGGACCACGCCCGCGCGCGTTGCAGGTCGACGCGCACGGCGATATCGGCGGCGGGCGGCAAGAATCGTACGGCCGCGGGCGGGGCCGGATCGGACTTCTTGCAGCCGCTCAGGACCACGAGCGCGAGCACACCGAGACGCAGGGGGCGGACCATCGCGTATACCTTACCTGATGGCCGGACCCGTCCTGGTCGTGTCACCGCAGCTCGATGATGCCGTGCTGTCGCTCGGGGGTTGCGCGCTACTTCTGCTTGACGACGCGCGACCACATCATCATCAGGTTGCGCAGCACCGGCCCCTCGGGCGGCCGCGTTGCCGGCGGTAGCTCGAGCGAGAGCCCGAACTGCGACATCTTGATGAACGGGTTGTTGCCGTCGGTGGTCTTCATCGGCACGGCTGGATCCGCGGGCCGGAATCCGAAGTGCAGCGCGGTGGACTGCACCGGCGTGCTGCGCAAGAACGCGATCAGCTTCGCGCCCGCGGCGCGCTGCGCGGGTGTGACCCACGGCCCGTCGAGCATCACGACCGGGTGATCGCTCCAGATCGTGGTCGGCGGATAGTAGATGTGGAGGCTGCCCCAGCGTCCCTGGGCGTTCTCGAGCTGCGAGACCGCGAGGCTCTCGTAGACCACGGCGATGTCGTACTTCGAGGGCCCAAACCGGATCATCTCGGTCATGAAGGTTCCCGTCGAGGACTCGAAGTGCGGGACGCCGCTCTCGATCTCCTTCACGAAGTCCTGGAACTTCGGGTCGAGCATCTGCTCGATCGTCAGATCGGTCGTGGTGTTGAAGTACTCCATCGCCATCAAGACGATCGCCTGCAGCCCGGAGTTGGACTTGGTCGGATCGGTATGTCCGAGCTTGACGAAGCCCCACGCCGGCTTGCCGCCGATCGCCGGCCAGCCCTTCGGTGAGGTCACCGCCTTGTGCATCGTCTTCCACGACAGCTGACCGCCCGAAGCATCGAGCAGCACCTTGGCGCGGTCCTCCCACACCGCGAACACCAGCGGCGTGAGCAGCAGCGGCTGCGGTGCCGCATCACCGGTCGTCGCGAACAGCGCCGTGCTGGTCTTGGTCTGCCAGTCAGAGGCGAGCAGGTTGGTGATCAGCGAGTCCGCCGGACTCCACAGCACGGGTTTGTCGGTGCCGTCGAGGATCGCCGTGGCGGCGTCCACCGAGCCCTTGCCGATCAGCTTGACGTGGATCGTCGGGTTGGCGGCCTGGAACTGCGCCACCGCGGCCTCGAGCCACTCGCGCTTTTCAGTGGAGTACTCGAACGGCAGCTCGACCTGTTCGGCGGTCGCGGGCTTGAGGTCGCTGCCCTTGGCCTCGGGTTGGTTCGGCGCATCGCTCGCCTTCTTGCCGCCCACGGCGACGTACAGGATGACGCCGACCGCGATGAGGAAGCCGATGATGATCGCGAGCTTTGGTTTCACGGATGCACCTCCACGATGGACTCGAGCGTCTCCTCGAACGAACGCAGATCCACGTTCATGCGCTCGAGCTCGGCACCGACGTCGCCGGTCAGCGCATCGGACGCCTGGTCATCGAGCGCGCGTAGCCGTACGAGCTTCGCGGGGATCGCCTTGAACGTCGATGCGATCTTCGCGAGGTTCGCCAGCGTGCGCTCCTGCGAGACCGCGATGTCGGCGATCGCCTGCTTGCGCTCCTCGCCGGCGGTGGCCGCGAGCTCGTAGTCTCGCTTCACCCCGGGGTCGGTCGCGGCACGCGCACGCTTGGTGTGCTGGGCGACCTCGGCGGTGACCGCGGAGACGTCGACCGTACGCAGGTAACGCGCGAGCCCCTCGGCGCGGACGGCAAGCGCGGCGCCATGGCTCTCGAGCTCGTCGAGCGAGGCGACCGCGGACCGCACGTTGCGCTGCACGCGCTCGGGCGTTGCCTTGATCACGGCGTCGATCTCGATCCGCGCGGCGAGGATCGCGACGACGACCTCCTTCACCGCAGGATCTTCGAGCGTGGCGGGCTCCGGCAGCCGGTCCGGCGCATTGCGACCGAACAGCACCTTCTTGCGGAACTCCGGACTCGAGACATCGGAGGCGATCAGCGCGGCATAGGCCACGCCTCCGATCGCCGCGATCGGCCAGCTCGCGAGCGCGAGCGCCCCGAGCACGGCACCGCCAAGGACGGATAGGTTCAGCGGGCCGGCGGCAGCGCGCCCCATCACCTTGCCGACGCCAGTTCGCTTCGTCATCAGAAGAACGAGGCCAGGTCCCGGTAGATCTGGATGATCGAGTCGACGTTGCCCTCGGAGAACGAGCCGGCTCCGGCGGTCGCGAGCTGCTTCATCACGTCGCGGCTCGATTCCGCTCCGTACGCGATCGTGAAGATCGTCGCGGTGCGATTCTCTCCGCTGATCTTCTTCGTCAGCTCGTCGAGCGTGATCGTGGACTGGTTGTCGGCGCCATCGGTCATCACCACCGCCGCACGGATGCGATGCGCCGACGCCTTGCCGCGCGATGCCAGCAGGTCGTACGCCTTCGCGGTGGCCGACAGCATGGCGGTCTCGCCGCCTGCCGAGACCCCATCGATCCGCGACTCGAGCTCGGCCATCGAGGTGCCGACCGAGACCGGGCCGAACGGCGGGTAGATGGTGTTGTCGAAGAACAGCAGCGAGACCTGGTCGCGCGCATCGAGCGTGTGGAGGAACGCCTTCGCGCCTTGCTTCGCTTCCTCGAGCGGCTGGCCGTTCATGCTGCCGGACTTGTCGAACACCACGATCACGTCGGCGGGCTTCTTGGTCTTGCGCCAGCTGACGAGCAGCGCGTCGAGGGTGGCGCCATCGGGAACCTCGAGCAGGGTCTGCGGCTGCTGCGCATCCACGCCGTGAGCCGCATCGATCGGTGCGCCGATCTTGATCGACGGTTCGACCGGTCGAAAACCAAGGGCGAGCGCGCGTTCCTGTTGCGGCTTGGCCTTGAGGAACGCGAGGAACTTCGCCGAGGCCGTGCGCTGCGCCGGCGTGACCCAGTCCGCGTCGAGGACGCTGAACGGGTGATCGGACCAGAACGTGCCCTCGACCGGATAGATCGCGACGAGCGGCAGCGACGGAGCCTTCGCGTACGATTCGATCACCAGGTTCTCGTACAGCACCGCCGCCGACAGGTAGCTGGTGCCGCGCTCGATCATCTTGTCGGCGAAGAACCCGGTTGATTTTCCGTAGTGCACGATCGAGTCCTCGACCTTCGCCATGTACGCCTCGACCTTCGGCAGATCCGCGGCGGTCAGTCCGCGCGTGGTCTGGGCGCCGGCGTAGGCGATCGCGAGCACCGAGAGCAGCCCGGAGTTCGAGTACTCGGGGTGCGTGTGCCCGAGCTTGAGCTCGCCCCATTCGGGCCGGCCGTAGGCGCTCCAGCCCTTCGGATCGGCTCCGACCTTGAGGATATCGGCCCATCCGATCGGCTTGTTCGGCCAGCCGAGCGCCTCGGCCATCGGCTTCCACATCGCGATCACGATCGGCGACAGCACCAGCGGATCACCCGCGGGCGCGAGGGGCTTGGTGTGGTTATCGCGCGTCTGCCAGCGCTGGTTCAGCAGCGTCACGTACGCACCCGAGGCCGGGCTGAAGATCACCGGCCTCTCGGTGCCATCGAGGATCGACGTCATCGCCTCGCCGGATCCGGCGGGCTTACCGATGACGTGAATCGTCGGGTTGGCCGCGTTGAACGCGGTGATCTGCTCCTCGAGCCAGGTCTTCTTCTCGCTGCCGTAGAGGATCGAGAGCTTCACGGCCACCACCGCCGGTTTCTCGCGGTCCGGGGATGGCGCGACCTCGGGTTCCGCGCTGTGCTTCTTGCAGCCCCAACCCAGCGCAATGACTGCGACGACCGCCGCTGACCATCTCATTCAGGGGCGATCGTATTGCTCGTTCGTGTCAGGAAGGCAACACGCCCGCGGCGAAGGCGTGAAACTACGTGAACTGCGGGTGGGACGCGATCGCGTGCTCGAGCTCGGGGCGCAGCTCGGCGGAGACATCGGTGCCAAACGGGGCGGTGGAGCGCGAGCGGCGCGCGAGCCAATCGCCGGCGAGCAGGTGATGCGACGAGAAGTCCGCACCCGGACCGGGAAGAAACACGATCGTCGTCTCCTCCTTCGGACCCGAAGGCACGCCGCGCGCGACGTGAAAGCCGGCAGCGAGCAGCGAGGATCGGATCGCCGTCGACGCGGTGTAGGTGAGCATCTCGAGCGGCGCTGCGAGGCGAGCACGCAGGGCCCGAAACGTGGCAAGCGACCACAGCGCCGTATCGACCTTCGACGAGAACGGATCGTAGAACACGACGTCGGGCCGCGGCGCCGCCGGATACAGCGCCGCGAAGTCGCCCTCGACCAGCGTCCAGGTCAGGCGATCGCGCTCGAACCGGCCGCGATGCGCGAGGATGTTCGGCGCCGGGTGGCGCAGGTGCGAGAACGGGCCGGTGTGGGCGAGCGCGAGCCGGAACGCATCGAGATCGAGCTCGAAGCTGACGAGCTCGATCGGCGAATGCCCGGGCGCCGCGTCGAGGGCGCGGATGAGGGCCATCGCGTTGTGCGCCGCGCCGAGACCGACGTCCCAGATCACCAGCGGCCGGGTCCCCGCGAGCGCCTCGTGGATCAGCACCGACTGCGCAACGTACACGCGCTCGGCCTCGACGTCGGGGTGGTTGACCGAGTGCATGATCTCGCCGGAGGGCTCGTGCTGGATGCTCGCGAAGCCCTGGGTCGAGGTGTGGACGCGGAACGCGCCGCGCTCGAGCGATCGCGCGGGCCGGGTGCGTGGCTGGCGCAGCGGCGGGTTGTCCTGATCGTCGAGCGCGAGCACGCCGCGCTGCTCGGCGTGAAACGCGGCGAACGTGTCGGCCTCGATCTGGGCGCGGATCGTCGCCATCAACCGCAGGTAGAACCGCAGGTTGTGGAACGACAGCAGCTGCCAGCCGAGCGGCTCCTGGCACTTCACGAGGTGATGCAGGTACGACCGCGTGTACAGCCGGCACGCATCGCAATCGCATGCAGCATCGAGCGGCTGCTCGGCGAACTTGTGCACGCCGCGCCGCAGATCGAGCCGGCCGTGCGACGTGAACGCCTTGCCATGCTGCGCCCACGCGGTGGGCAGGATACAATCGAACATATCGACGCCGCGGTGCACCGCCTCGAGCAGATCGAGTGGCGTGCCGACGCCCATCAGGTAGCGCGGCTTGTCGGCGGGCAGCAGCTGCGCGGTGAGCTCGGTGAGATCCTCGCGCTGTGCCTTGGTCTCACCAACGGCGAGGCCACCGATCGCATAACCATCGAAGTTTCGAATGTCGGTGAGCACGCGCGCGCTCTCGCGGCGCAGATCCTCGAAGCACGCGCCCTGGACGATCGCGAACAGCTGCTGCGGACTGTCCGCGCGGGCGACGAGCGAACGCAGCGCCCAGCGATGCGTGAGCTCCATCGCGGCCACCGCATCCGCGCGCGAGCTCGTGGAGTCGATGCACTGATCGAGGACCATCATGATGTCGGAGCCGATCGAGCGCTGCATGGCGATCGATCGCTCGGGCGTCAGCAAGATCCGCGAGCCGCTGCTGCTCGGGCGGAACTCCGCGCCCTCCTCGGACATCGTGCGGCCGTTCGCGAGCGAGAACACCTGGAAGCCACCCGAGTCGGTGAGGATTCCGCGCGTCCAGCCCATCCAGCGATGCAGCCCGCCGAGCCGCTCGAACACCTCGGGGCCGGGCCGCACCATCAGGTGATAGGTGTTCGACAGGATCAGCGCGGGGCCGAGCTGCTCGAGCTGGCCGAGCGTCTGCGTTCGCACCGCGCCGCGGGTTCCCACGGGCATGAACACCGGGGTCTCGACGGTTGCATGCAGGGTGGTCAACGTCCCGCGGCGCGCGCGTGAGCCGGTGGCGGTTGCGCGGAGCTGGAACGTCACCCGGCCGTTCTAGCGCGAAGCCCTGCCCCTTGCGCAAACCAGGGCGCCACAACACACTCCAGTGGGTGATCCGTCGAATCGCGGTGCTGTCGTGCCTGCTCGTGGTTGCGCTGGTGGGCCCGGCCTCCGCGCAGGGCGTGCGCCGCGCGCTGCCCCCCGAGGTCGCGCAGCTCTACGAGGACAAGCCGGTGATCGAGCTGGTCACGATGGGCGTCGGTTCGCTCGCGTGGGAGCGTCACGGTCACATCGCGCTGTGCGTGCGCTACGCCGATCCGCGCGAGGACGCTTGCTACAACTACGGGATCGGCGACTTTCACCATCCGATCGGGATGGCGTGGGGGTTCTTCCGCGGCAACGGCAGCTTCTGGGTCGGCAAGATGAACCCGCGCGAGATGCTCGGGATCTATCAGTACGCGGACCGCACGATCTGGGTGCAGCCGCTGCCGCTGACGCAGCCGCAGAAGAAGCAGATCATCGACAAGCTCGAGTTCGACATCCTCGAGGAGAACAAGCACTACTCGTACGATCACTTCTGGGACAACTGCACCACCCGCGTGCGCGACATCCTCGACGACGCCACGGATCACGCACTGTCGAAGATGGTCGTAGCGACCGATGACCGCACCTACCGTGACCTCGCGCGCGAGGGGTTCTACGGGATGCGGCTGTTCTTGATCATCACCGACCTCGCGATGGGCCGGGCCACCGACCGCATCCCCACGTACTGGGAGCGGATGTTCCTGCCGGACTATCTGCGCGAGGCGGCGATCGAGCTGTGGCACATCCAGCCGATCACGCTCTACCAGCGCAAGGGTCCGCTCGCGTTCAAGGAGGTCGAGAAGCAGCTGACCGATCCGACGCTGACGCCGGAGCAGCGCACGGCGCTCGAGGATCGCATGCACGAGCTGACCACCGCGCCGTCGGGCCGGATCGTGTTCGCGCTGATCATCCTGCTGCTCACCGCGCCGGCGTGGGCCACCCGGCTGTGGGGCCGGTTCCAGCGCACCGGGCTTGCGGTTGCCGTGGTGCCCGCGGCGCTGCTCGGCCTCGTGCTGTGGGGACTCGCGGTTATCAGCCCGCTGCCCTACATCCGATGGAACGAGACCTGCCTCGCGCTGATGCCGTTCGATCTGCTGCTGCTGTGGCTGCCGCCGCTCCAGCGGAAGCGCTACGCGCAGGGCCGGGTCGCGATGCTCGTCCTGGTGGCGGTGTTGCTGCTCGTCAACATCCTGAAGATGCCGATGTGGGATGTGCTGCTGTGGGCGCTGATTCCCAATGCGGTGGTCGCGTTCATGCCCGAGCAGCCCCCCGTTCAGGCAGCTCCAGCGGCGAAGCCGGCGAACAAGCGCTGATTTTCCTCGACGTGCGGCCGAAACCACGGCAAAACCCGAGGACGACCAAGGCTGAGATGACTTCGCTTGGATCCGACGCTGTGTCGGTCCCATCTCTTCCAAGGTTTACGCACAGAGGTTCAAGATGTCTGAAGGTACGATCAAGCGTTTGACGGATAAGGGTTTTGGTTTCATCGCGAATGGCTCGGGCACCGACTTGTTTTTCCACATGTCGGCCGTCCAGGGTGTTCGCTACGAGGAGCTCCAAGAAGGCCAGAAGGTGGCTTACGAGGAGGGACGCGGTCCGAAGGGTCCGCGCGCCGAGAACGTCCGCCCCATCTAAGTTCAACGCGGAGCATTCGAGCCGTCGGTATCCCCGGCGGCTCGTTTCGTTTTCGGCGACCGGGCCGGCCGGGTCGCGCGGCCCATGTACCATCGCCCGCATGCTTCCCGAGCTGAGCTGGGCCACCGTCACCGTCACCGATCATGTCGCCGATGTCGCGCTGCGCGCACACGGCAAGGCCAGCCGGATGGGGCCGCTGTTCTGGAACGAGATGCCATCGCTGTTCGCGGCGCTCGATGCCAGCGATCTCGTGCGCGTGATCGTGCTGCGCGGCGAGGGCGAGGGGTTCAGCCACGGCCTCGACCTCGCAACGATGGGACCCGAGCTCGCGCAGGTCGTGGGCCCGACCTCGGGCGCGCGCGAACGCACCAGGCTGCTCGAGATGATCCAGCGGATGCAGCGCGCGATCACGTGCGTCGCCTCGTGCACCAAGCCGGTGATCGCCGCGATCCACGGCTGGTGCATTGGCGGCGGGGTCGATCTGGCGACCGCCTGCGATATCCGGATCTGCTCGGCGGACGCGAAGTTCAGCGTGCGCGAGGTGCGGCTCGCGATGGTCGCTGATGTCGGCACGCTCGCGCGGCTCCCCGCGATCATCGGAGAGGGCGCGACGCGCGAGCTCGCGTTCACCGGCGCGGACATCGATGCGGCGCGCGCGCTCCGGCTCGGCCTGGTCAGCGATGTTCACGCGACGCCCGCCGAGCTGTGGACGTCCGCGCACACGATGGCCGCGCAGATCGCCGCCAACCCGCCGCTCACGGTGCAGGGCATCAAGCAGGTGCTCAACGCGCGGTCCGAGCGCAGCGCGAGCGAGAGCCTGCAGACCGTGGCGATGTGGAATGCAGCCTTCCTGCCGTCGCAGGATCTCGGCGAGGCGATGTCGGCGTTCATGCAGCGCCGCGATCCGAAGTTCAGCGGCCGCTGATCACGACACGGCGCCTCGGCCGGCGCCCCGGTTCGTTCCCGGTGGTACACCCGAATCAGCGAGGAAGCGGGACGACTTCGGGAGCTACGCCGCTCTGTTGGCGGTGCGCGATCAGCAGGCGATCGCGGGCCCACGCGAGAACCGGCGGATCCTGGGAGTACGGATCCGCCCACGCGCGGACCATCGAGCCCGAGACGATCACGCGCGTCACCGTGGCGCCCTCCCGCCCGACGTAGCCGATCGCGAACGCATCGTCGCCTGCAGCGACCAGCGAGAATGTGGTGGCGGGAGTCGCATCCGCGAGCGGCTTCACCCACGCGCGCTTGCCTTTCGGCGACATCCAGACCAGCTGCGCGGCGCCGTGCTCGTCGCGCAGGGTCATCACGCAGGCCCGGTTCGCGCAGACGAGGCCGGCGAACGTCTCCTTGGCGGCGATCGGGAGGCTCGACACGCCCGCGTCGCAGCGCTTCGGTCCGCACAGATTCATCGACATCCGGTCGTGCTGATCTCGCCACAGCAGCGCGATGTCGTGACCGGCCGAGGCGATGCCGCACCAGCGAATGTCGGTCGCGGTCGTGACCGCGAGCTCGCTGCTGCCGCCGGTCGCCAGCGGGTTGTTGCGCGTGGGACCGTGGAGCATCCAGACCTTGCCGTCGTTCTGGAACCAGCCGAGCCCCCAGCGCAGCTCGTTACTCGCGGTGCCCTCGCAGAGCTGGACGACGCGCTTGCCCCAGGTCGAGACCTCGCCGAGCGTGCCGTCGCCGGTGAGCCGTGCGAACTGAACCCGGTCCCGGTCCTGCCAGCCGATCGCGACGCCGACGGAGGTGCCGACCATCCGGACGTTCGGGGCGACGACGGGGACCGCACGGCGGGTGGGGCCGCCGCCGTCGCGGTCGACCTCGATCACGTGGCGGTGGTTCGGGGTGCCGTCCAGTATGGCGAAGCCATCGGTCAGCACGGCGGTCGCAAGCTCGCGCGGTGACGAGACTCCGACAGCTGGCGTCCCACCGACACCCACGAACATTGTTGCCAGCAGGCCCGCGAGCAGCCAGCGATCGGGCTCCGTCGTCGCAGCATCACGCATGTGATGGACGATACGCTGCTGGCATGCGTGCTGCACTTTGTTTGCGGCATGCCGACCACCTCCGCACTCGAGCTCCTGACGACGCAGCACGACGAGATCGAGGCGCTGCTGGTCGAGGTATCCGCTGCCACCTCGACGGTGATTCGAACCAACGCGCTCACCGAGCTGGCTGACAAGCTGACGCTGCACCTCGCCGTCGAGCAGGAGCTGGTGTACCCGGCGGCCAGCCCGCTGATCACCGCCGAGGTCCGCACCGAGATGCTCGCCGAACATCAGGAGATCAAGCGGGTCCTCGCGGACCTGATCTGGCTCGAACACGAAGATCAGCGATTCGCTCGCAAGCTGGTCAGCCTGCAGACCCTCCTCCAGTGGCACGAGGCGTGGCAGGAGACCGAGCTGTTCGAGCGGCTGGCGCAGGGTCTGGCCGCGCCGCAGCTCGCGGACCTCGGGACCCATGTCGCGAGCTACTTCGACGACAACGCGTTCTCGATCGCAGCCTGAGCCGGCAAGATCGGTCGTGGCAGAGGTGCACGGAGTGTGCGCTCGTGCCACCGTCCGCCGGTGTCGCGGGAGTTTCGTAGCGAACCCCTGCTGGACATCATCGCGCATCTCGAGCGCCACGGCGGCGGCTCGATCGCGGTCCCAGACCCGGACCTCGGCCGCGGCCTCTACGCGGGCGAGCCTACGGAGCACGGCATCCACCGGCCGTTCCGCACCTGGGTCGACCTGGCGGAGCGCCTCGGCCTCCGCCTCTTGACCCCGCGTCCGCTCGCGCCGCCACTGGTCGAGCTCCGGTTCGAGCCCCTCGACCGCGCGGCGACCCTGCGGCCCGACGCGGCCGATCCCACCGAACGGTACGGTGCAGCGTCCGAGTTCGCGCGGATCTCGAAGCTCGAGGAACCGTCCTTCGTGCTCGATCTCCGCGACGCCCTCGTCCGCGTCCGAGTCCACAACACGAACCCCGGTCGGGGGCGCATCCGGATCCTGGACCTCGGCGTCAACACCGGGGACGAGATCGGCCTGCTTCGAGGGCTCGGGGTCGGCCAGGCCGAGGCCGAGATCGTCGGCGTCGATCACAGCGCGTCAGCGCTCGACGTCGCGCGCACGCGGTTCCCCGATGTCACGCTGATCGAGGCGGACCTGAACTCGCTGCCCGCACGCCAGCTCGGTCGGTTCGATGTCGTGATCTCGTTCGGCACGCTGCAGAGCCCGGGGATCGATGACCGCGAGCTGATCCGGCGGATCGTCCAGGACCACCTGGCTCCCGAGGGCGGGCTGATCCTGGGGTTTCCGAATGCGCGGTATGTCGATGGCGAGATCGAGCACGGGACGCGGATGAAGAACTTCCGGCAGCCGGAGCTCGGCCTGCTCATCAAGGACGTGGCGTTCTACCGGAAGTATTTGCAGCAGCACGGCCGGCAGGTGTTCGTCACCGGCAAGTACGAGCTGCTGGTCACGGGGGTGGTGTAGACGCGGCCTCGTCGTGTCGCGACTTGCCAAACGATCCGAGCTTCCAGAACACGAGGCCGAGGACGACGACACCCGCGATGTTGAGCACGGCATCGCTGCCGACCACGCCTTCGACACCGTGCTGCCGGCTGAACCGGCTGTTCACGAGGCCGACGTAGGCGATCGCAACGTTTCCCGCAGCGGTGAACATCGAGTAGCGCGTGGATGCGGACTTCGCGTCCTTGCCGATGGTCTCGAGCACGGTGGCAGTGAAGGCCGCGTAGCAGAAGCCGGTGACGAGCGCGTAGGTCAGCGCACCGACGGTGAACGTCATCTCGCTGCGGGGTGAGAACGCCATGCCGAGTCCGACGAGCGCCGTCAGCGCGCCGGAGAGCAGATACATGCCACGACGGTTGTACCGGTCACACAGGAACCCGCCGACGAGTGCGCCCAATGCCGTCAGGCCTTGACCGATCGGACCACCCACGAACGCGAGGACGCCCGACACCTTCTCGTCGAGCAGGATCTTGGCAGCCGCGGGGTCCAGCTTGGCGATCTCGTGAGCGAGGTCGCCGCGCACGTAGTCCTGGGCGATCGCGCTGAAGTAGTTGGCGAGGGCTGCGGTGCCTACCGGCGACAGGCAGAGCAGGAGGCCGGTGATTCCCGCGCGCGTCCACAGCACCGACTTGACCTCCACGAGGAGGTTCGTGATCGCGTCGCCCACCGTACCTTGCACTTCGCGCTTGGGTTCGTGGATCGAGAGCGCCGCGAGGGAGGGCAGGATCATCATCACGCCGAGGGCCGATCCCACGGTGACCGTGGAGTAGCCGTGCCCCGTCATGTAGACCGCGACGGCCGCGGCGATCCCTCCACCGGAGAGGTTCCCGACGTTGTACCAGGCGCCCGCCTTGCCTCGCTGCGCGTCGGTCATGGTCGTCGCCATCAGCCCGCCGTTGCAGCTGCCGACGAGTGCCGAGATCAACTGACCCGCAAACGCGAGCGCGAGAAACGGCACCTTGTTGTCGGGCAACGACATCTGCGTGGCACCGAACAGGCAGCCCGCTCCAAGCACCGTGACGATGACGAGCCAGTATTTCCGTCGGGGCCCGAAGTCCACGACCGGTGCGTAGAGGAACGCCAAGAACGTCGGCACGAACAGCAGCGTGACGAACCACCCGATGTCGGTGAGCTCGATCCCCGCGCGACTCGCGAGGTACGGCATCACGACACCGGTGAAGGAGCCCACGACGCCATAGGGCATGCCCGTCAGGGCAAACAGCCAGGGAGGAGGCGTGCGCGGCTCCGACATCGCGGCACTCTACTGCGTACGACGCCTGCACAGCGCGCCGCGCGCCGCGAACCTCACATCTCATCAGCCCGCGGGGCAGCTCGGGCCAGCTGCCACCTCCCGCGACATGAACGTCGCGGAACGGCGAGGTGCTGCACAACGCGCGACGCGTAACGCGCATGGATCTCATCACACGCTCGCGGCACAGCCGTTGCGTATGGACCTGCGCCGGAGGAATCGCATGAGGATGTGCTTGTTGATAGGAGTGTCAGTGGCTGTCGCCGGGTGCGGCGGGGGCGAGCTCGCCGGCTCGAACGGATTTCCCGACGCGGGCTTCCATTCCGCGGACGCCGGCACGGTCGGCTGTCTGTCGTCGAACGAATGCCCGACCGGCTACGTGTGCAGCGCGTTCGGCCGCTGCGAACGCCCGCCGCCACCACCGCCCGACGGAGGCGGCCAACCACCACCGCCCGAGGTCGAGTACCAGCTCGGCGCGCCGGTCAACTCGGATCGCTACATCTACGTGGCGATGACGGCGCAGGACGAGCTCGCGCGGATCGATGGCGAGACCCTCGCGGTCACGTCCACGGCTGTCGGCAAGTCGCCGCGCCTGGTCGCCGCGATCCCGAACAGCGACGGCGTGGTCGTGCTCGATTCGATCAACGGCACCGCCTCGGTGGTCCGCCCCGACGGCGAGCATGACCTGGTCAAGGTCCTGCCCACGCTCAAGAACCTCAACCGGCTCGACGTCGATCCGTCGGGACGCTACGCGGTGATCTGGTTCGATCTGACCAAGCAGATCCAGACTGGCGGCTTCGGCGGCGTGGGCAGCTTCCAGGATGTGACGGTGATCGCCCTTGCACGCGGGCTCGAACGCGCCGTCGATCTGACGGTCGGGTTTCGCCCGCGCGAGGTCCAGTTCGATGCGGCCGGCGCGCGCGCGTACGTCATCACCCAGGACGGCGTCAGCGTGGTTGACCTCGGCTACGCCATCACCCACGGTCCATCGATCGTTCCTCCGATCGCGGTCAGCAATCCCGCCTTCCCGCCGGAGTCCGTCGAGGTTCACGTGGTCTCGACTGGCACCTACGCCGCGGTCCGGCAGCTCGGCGAGGCTTCGCTGCACGTCGTCGACGTCGGTGGCTTCGAGATCGGCCGGCAATGGACGATCCCGCTCGCGTCGCCGGCCACCGACATCGATCTCGCGCCGAACGGGTCGCGGATCTATGCCGTGGAGCGCGAGGCCAAGAAGCTCGCGATCATCGATGTCCCCGGCGACGCGACCGATCCGAACGGCGTCGAGACGATCGACCTCACCGGAGCAGCGATCGGATCGCTCGTGCTCTCCCGCGACGGCAAGCGCGGGCTGCTGTTCACCAACGCGATCACCGACGAGCGCATCACGATGGTCAAGCTCGACGCCCCTGGCTACCCGTTCGTGACCTGGCCGCTCAAGAAGTCGGTGCGCGCGGTCGGGATCTCGCCGACGGGCACGACGGCGATCGTCCTGAATGCGAAGGCGTTCGGAGACCCGACCACCGCAGCCAACGTTGACGAGTACATCGATCGCAGCTACGGCTACACGCTGCTCGATCTCGCGAGCGGGTTCGGCAAGCTGCAGATCACACCGGTCGATCCGGGCAACTTCGCGTACGCGCCGGATGGCACCAAGGCCTACGTCGCGCTCGATGGTGGTGACTCGCCGACCGCGGTCCGCGCGCTCCAGGTCGTCACCACCCAGAACGGCGTGGTGGTCACCAAGCAGCTCGGGTCACCACCGACCACCGTCGGCATCCTGCCGGGCGCCAACATGGCGTTCACGTCGCAGCGTCACCCCCTCGGCCGTGTGTCGTTCGTGCACCTCGTCAGCGACGCGGTCCGCACCGTCACCGGCTTCGATCTCAACGGCAACATCGTGAACTGAGGACATGCCATGCGCTTCACACCCCTGGGCAGCTATCTTCTTGGCTTCGTGACGCTGGCGTCGACCGCCTCGTGCGCGTGGGACGACGAGCGTTCGATCCGCTGGGACCGCGACCGCGCGATCCTCGGCCCGATCCCGCTGAAGACCAACATCGCGTACGTCGACTCGGCGCTCGATCGAGTGACGCTGCTCGACCTGTCCGAGGACACCACGCGAATCACCACCAGGACCATCGGTCGCAATGCGATCCACGCGGTGCCGAGCCCCGATCGTCACCGGCTGTTCGTGATCACCCGCGGCGAGGAGTCCATCCATCACGGCGAGACCGATCAACCGCCGCAGTTCTGGTCGCTCGATGCCGAGAGCTCGGCCGCCATCCCGGTGGCCTATGCGATCGGCTCGCCGTTCGACCGCGTCGCCGTGTCGCCCGACAACACGATCGCCATCGCGTACTTCTCGGCAGCGGGCCCCGATGGCGCCGGGTTCTTTCGCAACCCGAACGAGCTGGCGGTGATCGATCTGACCCGGCCGCCGAGCGAGACCAATCCGACGCTCAAGACCATCCGCTCGTTCGGCTCGGTGCCCGAGGGCATCACGCTGTCCCCGCCGATGGTGGTGCCGGGGACCTCGGCGCCGCGGACGTTCGGCTTCATCCTGTCCTCGAACAACCTGACGATCCTCGACGTCACCCACCCGGAGCGCCGCGAGATCTCGATCCGGCTCGATCTCGGCGGCCCGGCGGTGCTGCCGAAGGAGGTCGTGTTCGCACCGAAGACCGCGAGCGCGTACGTGCGCAGCGACAACGCACGCGACGTGCTGCAGGTGATCCTCGAGGCGGTTCCCGCCGCCACGCCGACCAGCAATGACTATCGCCCGGTGCTCGCGGAGCTCGGTGCCGGTGGTGGCCCGACCGACATCGCGGTCTACGACGATGCCTCGGGCAAGCGGTTCATCCTCGCGGCGACGCCGAACACCAAGGAGGTCGTGGTGATCGATGCCGACACCGCGCAGTTCCGCTCGGTGCCGGTCGCCGATGCGATCGATCGGATCATCCTGTTCCCGACCGGCGGTGATCTACCGCCGCACAAGGCGCTGTTCGCGTCGATCGCCGCGAAGACCAAGCGCGTGTTCGTGCTCGATCTCGAGCACATCACCGATCCGTTGACCCAGGTGGGGCTCCGTCCGATCGCGCTCGACAAGTCGGTGAGTGACGTCGTCCCCGTCCCGGGGCGCGATCTCGCGATGCTGGTCCACGATGACAACCGCACCGTGCTCGGCCTGCTCGACATGGACACCGAGTCGACCTCGCCGATGCTCGGCCTCGGCAAGCTCGACACTTACGACTTCTCCCCCGACGGCACGCACCTGATCGGCGCCACCTCGAGCATCTCGCGCGTTGGCTTCGTGGCCCTCGACAACCTGCATCCGACCGACTTCCGACTCGACGATCCGCCGAGCCGCGTGCTGTCCACGCAGAACGGCAAGATCTTCGTCGATCACGGTGACCCGCTGGGTCACGCGACGATCATCCCGTCGACCTCCGCGACCCGTGATGAAGCGATCGTACTCGCGGGCTTCCTCACCATCAACCTCCTCGACTCGGAGCCCTGATCATGCGCGCACCTCTCGCTCTGTTGCTCGTGCTCGTTGCAGCAGCTCCCGCGCTCGCCGATCCGCACAACGAGCTCTCGCTCGGCTCGTATGCTCGCGCGCTGCACTCGAGCTCCGCCAACGCGGTCACCGCGGATGGCCTGCTCGGCGGATCGATCGGCTACGCCCGCGAGCTCGCGCTCGGCCTCTGGCCCCGGCTCGAAACCTGGGCCACGGGCACGCTCTCGTGGGGAGCCGCCGACGGGACGATGTTCTCGACGCTGACCACCGAGGTCTCGACGCGGTCGTTCACGCTCGGAGGCGGCGCACGCTACTTCCTGTTCGATCGCCTCGCCGTCGGCGGCCGGCTCGACATCGGCACCGCCCGGACGGAGCTGACGCTGCAGGAAGGCAGTCGCTCGCTGAAGGACACCGGCTGGGGTGCGACCAGCACGGCGGCCGTCTCGGTGGACATGCTCGCGATCGCGGCGCGATCGTTCAAGCTCGGCCTCCGCTTCGAGCTCGGCTACACGCTGACGAGCGCGGTCGCTCTGGCTCCCGCGGAGGGCCATGACCCGAGCACGATCCAGCTCGAGATGTCCCAGGCGTCGCTCGGTCACCTCGACCTGGGCGGGACGGGGTTCTCGTTCGCGCTGATGAGCCAGTTCTAAGATCCTAGCGGCGGCGCGTGCGGGTGGTGGTGCGAGGCTTGAGCAACGGCTTGTCCTTGTGGCGTCGCTCGGCGGGCGCTGTCCCACTCAGCTCCGCGGGCCAGGTCACTTCGGGGAGCGGAAACGCGGGGCGCGCGAGCAGATAGCCCTGGCCGAACTTGGCGCCCGACGCGATCACGGCCTCGAGCTCCTCGACGGTCTCGATGCCCTCGGCGACGACGACCGCATCGAGCGCGTGGCACATCACCACGATCGCCGACACCAGCTTGAACAGCCGGGACTCCTGGTTCAGTCCCGCGATCAGGCCGCGATCGAGCTTCACGACGCGTGGCTGGAGGTCCGCGATGTACTTGAGGTTTGAGTAGCCGGCACCGAGATCATCGACGACGAGATACACGCCGCGAGCGCGCACCTCGCTGAGGATCGTCTGGCACAGGTGAAAGTGTGACAGCGGCACGCCCTCGGTGATCTCGAGATAGACGTCATGGTCGTGCTGGAAGATCGGATCGTTGGGCTGGACGATGTAGCGCTCGTTGAGCTCGGCGGGGTGGATGTTGATGAACAGCGGGAAGTCCGGGCAGCCCTCGAGGGACATCTCGCGCAGCATCCGGCCGAGCTCGCCGGTGCACGAGTGCTCGACGGCGGCATTGAACAGCTCGGGCGGGCTGGTGAACTCGGGCGCCTTCGAGCGAACCAGCGCTTCGTACGCGAACACCCGTTGCGTCCGCAGATCGACGACCGGCTGATACACCATGCGCACGGCGCGCTCGTCGAGTACGCGGCGGATCGCGTGCGTCGCCGGGGGAGGCACGATGTCGACGGGAGGAGACAGGGTCGGTCGCTTCACCAAGACGGGATCATCATAACCGATCCGGCCGCCGCTACTCGGCGAGTACGCTGTCCAGCTTCGCGAGTAGGAGCCTGTCGGAGGTGTCGCCGCGATCGCCGCTGCGCGCGCCTGCCAGTAGGCTTCGAAGCGGACCGAATTTCAGAGGCAAACGGGGTAGGGTGGTCCCGATGTCCCTCGCCGAGCGCAAGGCCGCCCTGATCCGCATGGCCGCGCGGACCATCGCGATCCCGTACGACGACGAGGCGACCGGCTGCATGATCTGGCTCAAGCTGGAGTATTTGCTGCCCTCCGGGTCCACCAAGGACCGGGTCGCCGCGTTCATTTTGGGGCACGGCGTCGAGACCGGCGCGATCACGCAGGACACGATCGTCTGCGAGGCATCCAGCGGCTCGACGTCGATCTCGCTCGCGATGGCGTGCGCGGTGATCGGCGTGAAGTTCCGCGCCGTGATGCCCGAGAACGTCAGCCGCGAGCGCCTGCTGATCATCAAGCGCTACGGCGGCGAAGCGATGCTCACGCCGAAGGCGGGCGGCGTGCTCGGCGCGATCGAGGAGACGCGCCGGATGGCGGCGGCGGATCCGCGGATCTTCCTGACCCGTCAGTTCGAGAATCCGCTGAACGCGAAGGCCCACCAGCGCGAGACTGGCCCCGAGCTGATCCAGCAGGTCGGCACCACGATCCACGGCTTCGTCGCAGGCGTCGGCACCGGCGGCACGCTGATGGGGATCTCGCGCGCGCTGAAGGAAGCTGGCCATCCCACGCGGATCGCGCGGGCCGTTCCGGAGAAGGGCTCCGCGTGCTTCGCCGGTCAGCCCGAGATCTGCGGCGGCATCCCGGGCGTCGTCGAGGGGCTGTCCTCGCTGATCAACGCCGAGGAGATCGGCTTCGACGAGGACATCAAGGTCGACGAGCGCGAGGCGATCGCGGCCTCGCGCGAGCTGTGTCACCGCGGCATGCCGGTCGGACCGTCGAGCGGACTCAACCTCGCGGCGGCGCGGGTGATGGCGCGCAGGCTCGGCCCCGGTCACACGATCGCAACCGTGCTCTCCGATCGGATGGAGCGCTACTTCTCGACCGACCTGTTCGACGACGTGGTGAAATGACCGGCCTTCGGCGGCGCTGCGCTGCGCGGCCCGGCGAGGCCGGGCCTTGCGTATGACCAAGACCGCGCTGCGCGGCGAGCTGCTATCGCTTCTCGAGATCGTCCTCGCGGCCGCACGTGCGGCGCATGCCGCGGCGATCGAGGGCGCGACCCACGCCGAGGCCAAGCCGGAGAACGACAAGGACACCCGCGGGCTCGAGCAGAGCTATCTCGCACGCGGCGTCGCGCAGCGCGTGGTCGAGCTCGAGGCAGCCGTTGCGGATGTGACGCGACTCGAGCTCCGCACGTTTCGTGCCGATGCTCCGATCGCGATGAGTGCGCTGGTCACCGCCTTCGAAGATGGCGCGGAGCGGCGATTCTTCCTCGCGCCGGCCGGCGGCGGGAGCGAGCTCACCGGCGGCGTGCAGGTGCTGACCACATCGTCCCCGCTCGGTCGCGCGCTGCTCGGCAAGCGAGTCGATGACGAGGTGGAGGTCGTGCTCACTGGCAAGACGCGCTCGCTCTCGATCATCGGGATCTCCTGATCCGCCGATCATCCAGCCTCGATCCTCCCCGATCGGGCGGCGCGCGAGAGCCCCGCGATGATTCTATTGTTCTGCATGGCTCACACCGCTCTCAACCAGACGACAGATCTCGCACGGCTGCTCGCCCGGGCAGCGGAGCTCGCCGCGGGTCAGGATCTCGATAGCGCCGAGTTCATGGCGCAGGCATGGAACGCCTGCCTCGAAGCTCATCCGGGCATGCGCGAGGAGCTCGCCGACAAGGAGCTTCGCACCCAGCTGAAGAAGCTACGAAAGCAGGGCTTGATCGGCCTGGCCTGACCCGATCCGGGGACCCTCCTCCCCGGACCTGCGAACCAAGCACTCGAAATGCTTGGCGCTTCGAGCGGCCTGGTGGATGCTTTATCATGGCGATGCTTCGAGCCCTCGCGATCGGCGCTCTGCTGGCGGCTTGCACCGGGAGCTCGCCGGGCGGGAGCGGCGCCCCCGATGCGCCGGCCGCTGGCACGGGCGACGCGCCGGCCGGCAGCCCCGACGCTCCCGGAGGTTCTGGCCTCCAAGGCGGCTCGCTGACGGTGAGCTGGATGCACGGCTCGCAGACCTGTGCGCAAAACACCGATCCCGAGGTGCAGGTCCACGCCTACAACCCGACCGTCCACATCCTCCGCCAGAACAAGTGCAAGACGTTCGAGGCGCCGTTCATCTACGTGATCGAGGGACAGACCTCCGCGCTGATGATCGATACCGGCGCGACCACCACGACCACCCTGCGCGACACGGTCCGCGGGCTGATCGGCACCAAGCCGCTGATCGTCGCGCACTCGCATGCGCACGGCGATCACATCGCGAGCGATCCGCGATTCTCGGGTCAGCCGAACACCATGCTGGTCGAGATCACGCGCGCGGCGATCCAGGCGCAGTTCGGGATCGCGACCTGGCCCACCTCGCCGGGCATGATCGACCTCGGCGGCCGCGTGCTCGATGTCGTCGCGATCCCCGGCCACGAGGCCACCCACCTCGCGTTCTACGATCGCAAGACCGGCCTGCTGTTCACCGGCGACGCGCTGTACCCCGGCCTGCTGTTCATCAACGACTGGCCGACCTACCGCACCAGCATCGGCCGGCTCGCGCAGTTCGTCGCCGCGCATTCGATCGCGCACGTGCTCGGCGCGCACGTCGAGATGACCGCGACCGCGAAGCAGGTCTATCCGTACGGCACCACGTTCCAGCCGAGCGAGCACGTGCTGCAGCTCTCGGCCGCGCACGTGGTCGAGCTCGATGCCGCACTCACGCAGCTCGGCGCCACACCACCGGCGAACCCGGTCGCGCACGACGACTTCGTGATCGACCCGCAGTAGGACCGATGTCCGAGCTTGATAGTATCAACTGATACTATCAAGCGACGGGGGCCACCGTTCCAGATCACCGGAGAGTTGCTCGCGCTGTGTGGGCAGGTGGAACGGCTGATCGCTATCGCCGCCGCACGCAGTGATACGGTCGGCCCGATGTCTGCTCGAGAGGTCCACTGCGGTGATGGCGTGGCGTTCCTCGCGCGCGGCCGGCTGCCCGCTGACCACGCGATCTTCACCTCGCTTCCCGATCACAGCGAAGTGCCGACGATGGGCGTGCCCGCGTGGAAGCAGTGGTTCATCGACACCGTCGCGCTCGCCTGCAACGCGCTCGCCGACGACGCCGTCGCGGTGTTCTACCAGACCGACGTTAAGTTCGACGGCCGCTGGATCGACAAGGGCCACCTCGTGCTCACCGGCGCCGATGCGGCCGGCAGCCACGCGCTATGGCACAAGGTCGTGTGCCGCGTGCCCGCCGGGATGGTCACGTTCGGCCGCCCGGCCTATGCGCACGTGATCTGCGTCAGCCGCGAGCGTCGGCTGTCACCGGGAGCCTCTACCGCGGACGTGCTGCCCGCGCTCGGCAAGATGAGCTGGGCTCGTGCGATGGGCAGCGCCGCGTGTGAGGTCGCGATCAGCTTCATCGCCTCCACCGGTGCGCGCACGGTCGTCGATCCGTTCTGCGGCCAGGGCACCGCGCTCGTCGCCGCGAATGCGCACGGCCTCGATGCGATCGGTGTCGAGCTCTCGAAGCGCCGCGCGTCGAAGGCGCGGACAGTCTAGGAGCTATGCACGCGCGCGCCAGGCAGCGACGATCTGCGCGAGCAGCGCGAGGCGAAGGCCGCCACGGCCGCTGCTGAGCGGCGCCGGCACCGGGCCGAGCGAGGCCGCGTACTCGTCGAGGGTGCCGATCTTTGCGTTGTGGAACCGGTAGGCCGCGGCGCGCAGATCGATGCAGGCCTCGGGCAGCCTGCCGCCGGCATCGCACACCAGCGACGTGCCGTAGTGGCCCCACGCGGCGATCCGATCGGTGGGGCGCAGGAACGCGGCGAGCTCTGCGAGGGCGGCGTCGCGCGGAACGCCGGCCAGCAGCTCGTCCTCGGAGAGGCCGGTGTGATGGGTGGCGGTCGGCGAGAGCGGGCGCAGCGGTGCGACGATTCGCGCGAACGTCTCGCCGGTCGCGGGGCGATGAAGCAGCAGATGCACGAGCTCGTCACGCGGGCTCGCACCCTCGGTACTGTACGGCCACGCGTTGGCCTCACCAACGAGGACCACGAGATCATCCCAGCGCGTCACCTCGGGCAGTGGACGGCGCGGCGGTGCCGTGCGCGGCTGGCGCGGCGTGCTGCGGCGCGGTGAGGTGGCCTGGCAGGCGATCTGCGCATCGATCATCTTGCGCATCGGATCGAGCAGGGCGCGGAACCGTTCCGGATCGCCTTCGAGCGCGCCGAGCACGTGCATCAGGGCCTCGATCGTCGAGCAGTACTCGTCGCTCGGCTCCTTGCGGATCCGGTAGATCGTCGGTTCCGGCGCCGTGAACGCGTAGCGCGGCAGCGACTGCAGCAGTGGGTTGTCGCGGATCACCGCGCGCGCTTGCGACCAGGTGCCATCGACCACGACCAGGGTGACGGGACCGACGGGCGGCTCGCGCAGGATGTCCTTCGCGTCGAGTCCGGGATACAGCAGGATAGGCGGACGCGCGGGATCCGCGAGCTGGGCAGCGAGGGCAGGGTGCTCGCCCCATCGCATGCCGACGTGCAGCGTGGTCTGCGGCAGGCATAGGCTCGCCATCCGCGCGGTGCCGATCGGCATGAACCGCTCGCGCGGATGCTGGAGGATCACGATGCGGGTGGTGGTCTCGAGCCGCGGAAGCGCGGCGCAGTAACACACGCTGATGGGACGCAGGCACCGCGTGCACAGCGCACGCGGCTCGGGGCGCTCGGGTGCGAAACTCTGCACGCACCTTCGTACCGCAAGTCGAGCCGGATGTCGGCCTCGATCCGCGCTCAGCCCTCCGCGTTGCGCAGGAAGTCGGCGACCTCCGCGAACCGCGCATCGAGGAACCTGCGGACCTCGCCGCTGATCACGTGGCGCTCCATCGCGGTGGTCATGCAACGCAGCCAGGCATCGCGCATGGCGGTGTTCACGGCGACCCGGCCGTGGCGCATCCGAAGCCGAGGATGACCGTGCTGCCGCACGTAGTCCTCGGGACCGCCGAGCCAGCCGATCAGGAACAGCGCGAATCGATCGCGCGGTGTGCGGGCGACGATGCCCTCCGGATCGCACGAATGCAGCCGCGCGAGCGCGGGCTCGTTCGCGCTCATCACGTCGTAGAACGTCTCGACCAGCGCCTTCACGCGATCGGCACCGCCGAGCAGCTCGAACGGAGGCTTCGAAGAACCTGGGGACGACATCAGCGCAGGGCGAAGAACATCACGAGAGCGACCACGATGATCGCGAGCATGAGCAGAAACCGGCGGTTACTGAGGTGATGGTCGTGAGCGTTGCGACCGTGATCGGCCCATTGCCGGGTCTCGGACGCGTGGCCGCCGGGCCGCTCGGGTCCGAGATCGATCATCGTCATGCCCTCAGTGTGGCGCATTCTCGGCGCCTCGGCGACACACCGCTTCGGGCTGGCATACGTTGGTACGGCGCGATCTAGAAGGGATCTAGAAGTCGCCCCCCCGTTGGGACCTGCGACACCTGGGACACGCTTACGCTCGGCAAGCTACGTGCGCTAGTGTCCGCGCATCATGAAACGCGTACTGCCCCTGCTCTTGCTGGGCGCGATCGGTTTCGGTGCACGAGCGGCGCACGCCGACGAGCCGAAGATCGCGTACCAGAAGTTCGAGCTCGCCAATGGCCTCAAGGTCTACGTGATCGAGGATCACAAGGCGCCGACCGTCTACGAGGTGCTGTGGTTCAAGGTCGGTTCCAAGGACGAGATCGCGAACCGCACCGGCTTCGCGCATCTGTTCGAGCACCTGATGTTCAAGGGCTCGGCCCACATCCCCGATGGGGACATGGACAAGGTCCTCGAGGAGGCGGGCGGCTGGTCGAACGCGTTCACGTCGGGCGACATGACCGTGTACCAGAACGTCGCCGGCGCGAACTTCCTCGAGTCAGCGCTGTGGATCGAATCGGATCGCCTCGCCGGTCTGCTCGATACCTTCAACCAGGCCAAGCTCGATAACCAGCGCGACGTCGTACTCAACGAGCGCCGCCAGAGCTACGAGAACCGGCCGTATGGCATGTCCTCGCTGCTGATCCAGGAGAGCCTGTGGCCGAAGGATCACGGCTACCACTGGTCGACGATCGGCTATCCGACGGATCTCAAGGCCGCGCAGATGAAGGACGTCGCGCAGTTCTTTCGCACCTACTACGTGCCGAACAACGCGACGATGGTGATCGCGGGCGACGTCAAGTTCGACGACGTCAAGAAGCTCGTCGAGAAGTACTTCTCGTGGATCCCGCGGGCGCCGGATCCGGCGCGTCCGCAGTACAAGGCGCCCGCGCCGATCACGAAGGAGATCGTGCTGCAGACCACCGATGACGTGCAGGTGCCGCGCGTATATCTCGCGTGGCGCGGCCCCGCGAAGTTCACGGCCGAGGAGCCATCGCTCGATTCGCTCGCCGCGATCCTCGGCGACGGCAAGTCGAGCCGCCTCTACAAGCGCCTCGTCTATGCCGAGAAGATCGCGCAGGACGTCAACTGTGGGTTCGATGCCGAGGAGATCGGTGGCGCGTTCGAGTGCCAGGCCACCGCTAAGCCGGGCACCGATCCGCAGCGGCTGATCAAGGAGATCAGCGACGAGGTCGCGAAGCTCGCGAGCACGGCGCCCGATGCGAAGGAGCTGGAGCGCGCGCAGAACTCGCAGGAGGCCTCGTTCCTCAAGGGTCTCGAGCCCACGCTGTCGCGCGCCGAAGCGCTCGCCGGCTATGACGTGCAGGCCAAGGATCCGGACTACTTCTCCAAGGATCTCGCGCGCCGTCGCGCGGTGACCACGGCGCAGATCCAGGCCGTGGCTGCGAAGTACTTGAAGCCCACCGCGCGGGTCGTCCTCACGATCAGCCCTGGCAAGAAGCCGCAGGAGAAGCAGTGAACCGCTCCACGATCATCGTCGCGATCCTCGCGATCGCCTTCACCGCCGATGCGGCACCGTCCGTGTTCGACAAGTCCGGCATCACCGACTGGGCCAAGCGACCGGCGCCCACGACCGAGCCGGCGTTCACGCCGCCCGTCGGCAAGCGCCTGAAGCTCAAGAATGGTGTGCAGCTGCTCGTCGTCGAGAACCACAAGCTGCCGATCGCTTCGATGACCCTGGTGGTGCCGGGCGCGGGCTTCGCGGCCGATCCGAAGGGGAAGGGCGGCCTCGCCGCGTTCACCGCGGACTTGCTCGACGAGGGCGCGGGTGGGCTGTCGCCGATCGAGATCGCCGAGGAGATCGACCGACTCGGCGCCGGCATCGGCATCGGCACCGACGCGGATGCCGCGTACGTCTCGATCAGCACGCTCGCCAAGACGCTCGACCAGACGGTCGACCTCGCCACCAAGCTGCTCACGCAGCCGGCGTTCGACGACAAGGAAGCGGATCGCGTGAAGGGCGATCGCACCACGTCGCTCGAGCTGCGGCGCGATCGTCCGCGCGAGGTCGCGGCGCTGATGCTGAGCGGTGCGATCTACGGATCGACCTCGGCCTACGGTCACCCCGGTCCCGGCATCCGCGAGGAGTTCAAGGCGATCACGGTCGCCGACGCGCGCACGTTCTACAAGGAGCACTGGAATCCCGCCGTGATGACGCTCGTCGTCGTCGGCGATGTCGACCCCAAGGCGCTGCAGGCGAAGCTCGATGCGGGGCTCGGCGCGTGGAGGCCAGTCGGTGCCAAGCGCCCCGCGAAGCCGATCGCGACCGCCGCCAAGCTCACCAGTCGGCTGCTGCTCGTCGATCGTCCCGCCGCGGCGCAGTCCGACGTGCGGATCGGTCTGATCGGCCCCGATCGCAAAGACAAGCGGTTCTTCGCGTTCGAGGTCTATCGCACCACGCTCGGTGATGGCTTCACCAGCCGGCTCACCCAGCGCCTGCGCGAGCAGCTCGGGATCACCTACGGCGCGAGCGCGAACATGGACTGGCGCGTCGCGCACGGACCGTTCGTGATCGGCACCGCGCTCGTCACCGCAGCCACCGCACAGGGCATCACCGAGACCCTGAAGCTCGTCGACGACCTGACGACTACCGAGATCCCTGCCGGGGAGCTCGAGAAGTCCAAGCAGAACATGATCCGCGCGCTGCCCGCCAGGTTCGGGACCAACGCCGCCATCGCGAGTACGCTGGCCGAGCTGGTGCTCCAAGGTCTTCCCGATGACTGGTTCGCGCGCTACGCCGCGGGCGTGCGCAAGGTCACCGCGAAGGACGTCAAGGCCGCGGCGACGTCGGTGGTGCCGACCAGGTCGCTCGTGATCTCGATCGTCGGCGACATGAGCAAGGTCCGCGCTGATCTCGACAAGCTCCAGCTCGGCCAGCCGGCGATGTTCGATCTCTACGGCATGCCGCTCGCAAACTAGCGCTCGGAGCGCGGATCGATGTGCTGGCGCTGTGGCGCGGCACCGATAACTCCGTGATGGCTCCGTGAGTTGAGGGCGCGCGCGGGGGCGCCGGCTACCGGCTACGGGCTATCCAGGACAGGTGCGCTATCACGCGATCGCTGCCGACTACGACGGGACGCTCGCCCATCACGGCGTGATCGACGAGCCGACCTGGGCGGCGCTCCGCAAGCTCAAGGAGTCCGGTCGCAAGCTGGTGATGGTCACCGGTCGCGAGCTCGACGAGCTGCTCGCGCTGCTGCCGCATCCCACGGTGTTCGATCGGATCGTCGCGGAGAATGGAGCGCTGCTGTACACGCCGGCGACCAAGCACGCGCGCAACCTCGCACCGGGTCCGCCGGCGGCGTTCGTGGCCGAGCTGCAGAAGCGCGGCGTCGAGCGGATCTCGGTCGGCCGCGTGATCGTCGCCACCTGGGAGCCGCATCAGGACACCGTGCTTCACGTCATCCGCGATCAGGGTCTCGAGCTCCAGGTCATCTTCAACAAGGGCGCTGTGATGATCCTCCCGTCGGGGGTCAACAAGGCCACCGGGCTCGCGGCGGCGCTCGTCGAGCTCAGCCTGTCGCCGCACAACGTGGTGGGCATCGGTGACGCCGAGAACGATCACGCGCTGCTCGCATCGTGCGAGTGCGGCGTGGCGGTCGCGAACGCGCTGCCGTCGCTCAAGGAGGCCGCCGATGTGGTCACTGCGGGCGAGCACGGTGCGGGCGTGGCCGAGCTGGTCGGTCACCTGCTGGCCGATGATCTTGCCGCGCCGGCGGGTCGGCTGAAGCGCCACCGCGTGCTGCTGGGCAGGGTGGGCGACCACGAGGTCTCGCTCGATCCGTATGCCACCTGCGCGATGGTGTGCGGGACCTCCGGCAGCGGCAAGTCCACGCTGACCACCGGCCTGCTCGAGCGGCTGTCCAGCGCGGGCTACCAGTTCGCGATCATCGATCCCGAAGGCGACTACACGTCGCTCGAGTTCGCGGTGGTGCTCGGTGCGCCGACCCGCGCTCCCCTCGTCGAGGAGGTGCTCGACGTCCTGAAGGATCCCAAGCACAACGTCGTGATCAACATGCTCGGCGTCGCCGTGGATCACCGTCCCGAGTTCTGTGCGCAGCTGTTACCAGCGCTCGCGGATCTGCGCACGCGCACCGGCCGGCCGCACTTCCTCGTGATCGACGAGGCGCACCACATGTTGCCGGCGACCTGGCAGCACGCAGAGGATCTTCCGCTGCGCCCTCACGGGACGCTGTACGTCACCGTCCACCCGACCAGCGTGGCGCCGGCGATCATCAAGACGATCGAGAGCGTGCTCGCGGTCGGTGAACACCCCGAGGTGACGCTCGCGGAGCTCGCGCAGGCCGCGGGGGTTCCGCCGCCGCAGACCCCGGCGATCACCAGGCTGGCCCCGGGGCACACGCTGTACTGGAAGCTCGGCGCGGAGCCGATCGAGGTGGCCACCGAGCCGCCGATCGGCGAGCGCACGCGTCACTCGCGCAAGTACATCGAGGGCAACCTCGGCACCGACCGCAGCTTCTACTTCCGCGGCCGCGCGAACAAGCTGAAGCTCAAGGCGCACAACCTCCAGCTGTTCCTCCACATCGCCGACGGCATCGACGACGACACCTGGCTCTACCACCTCCACCGCGGTGAGTACTCGGCCTGGGTGCGCGCCGAGGTCAAGGACCACGAGCTGGCGAACGAGATCGCCGCTGCCGAGGACAACCACAAGCTCACGGCCGACGAGAGCCGCGCGCGGATCCGCAGCGCCGTCGACCAGCGCTACACGCTGCCGTCCGACAAGCCGAGCGGCCTCATCGATCCACCGTCGGCGTGATGGTGTACACCTCGTCGCGTGTGGACCCTCGGCCTTCCCTGGCAAGACGAGCAAGCGCTCGCGGCGAGCTGGCGCGCGGCGGTGCCATTCCCGCACCTCGTCATCGATGACTTCGTTCCCGCCACGCCGCTGCTCGAGCTGCTCGACGAGGAGGGCGTGCAGCGCCAGGACGGTGACATCTTCAGCTTCGAGGCCTCCGGCAACCTCGACGAGCTGAGCGCGGCCTTCGGGTCCCTGCTCGCACCATCGCTCGCGCGGATCACCGGCAAGCCCGTCGCGCGCGCGGAGCTCCGCGCGTATGCCTACCGCGTCGGCCACTACCTGCTCCCGCACTCCGACCACCAGGATGGCCTCGAGCGCCTGCTGGCGTTCGCGTACTACCTGCCATCGCCCGAGGCGCCGGTCGGCGGAGAGCTCGAGCTATTCCGCTGCACCGTGCTGGACTCCGCGATCGTCGCCACCGAGTCCGCGGCGCTGATCGAGCCGCGCGCGCATCGCCTCGCGGTGTTCGATGTGAGCGACGTCTCGCTCCATCAGGTCCGCGAGGTGCTCGGTGGGCTGCGGTTGTCGCTCGCGGGCTGGTTCTATCCATGATCCAGCTGTCCCGGCTCGCGACCATCGTGCCGTTCGCACTCTCGGCGCCGGACCCGGTCGCGTATCGGCGCTATGGGCTCGTCGATCGCGGCAGCTACGCGTACTGCGATGACGCCCCGGTCCCGGACGCGCTGGTCGCGATGGCAGCGGAGATCACCGCGCGCAACCTCCAGATCGCATCGGCGCGCCTGCTGCGGCTCGTACCCGGCGACTACCTGCTCGCTCACCACGACGCGCTGCACGACGATCACCGCGTCGAGGTCATCGTCGATCTGTCGCAGGTCGCAGTCCCGGGTGCGGAGGTGCGCTATCTCCGGCGCAGCCAGGCGGTGTTCCGG
Organism: Myxococcales bacterium; assembly: GCA_043753855.1. Classification (GTDB taxonomy): domain Bacteria; phylum Myxococcota_A; class Polyangia; order Haliangiales; family Haliangiaceae; genus JABFXX01. The sequence continues at coordinate 36,143 of JAYUVX010000033.1, forward strand.
CTCTCATCGCAGCCGGGCATGGCGTCGATCGTCGAGCGCGATCCTGCCACTCGGTGTCACCACACGTACGTCAGCAAGCTCCACACCGGTGCGAGCGTGGTGCGGCTCGTCGTGCAGCTGCGAGACGCCTGAGCCGCAGGCACAACGCGTGCAGCACTCCGCGCATGCCCCCGGATCTCGCGATGGCCGCCGGCCTCGTCCTGCTCACGACCGTATTCCGCTGTCCGTTCGCGCGACCTCCGTTCGTGGCGATGGGCCTGGTGGTCCTTGTCACGTACCTGGTGTCGTTCGATCGTCAACCGCTGCCGCATGGCTGCTTCGGCGCCATCGCGCTACACGAGGTCGCGAATCCGTATCGCACGAGGCAGGCGATCGTCGTGATCCTGCTCGCGATTGCGTTCGCGCGCCGACGACCGGTTCGTGACCGGCTGCTGCGGACGCTGATCCAAACGTCGGCGACGGCGGCGATGGTCTCGACGCTGTTCATGCTGATCGTGACGCCGTGCGAGCAGCTGCCGTTCTGCGGCATGGCGTACGGCGCTTCCGCGGTCCTCGCGCTCGGCGTGCTCGCATCGCGCCGGCTTGCCACCTCGCCACTACCCAACGCGGTCGTTCGCCAGCCTGACACCGGCCTGTTCGCGCGGCTTCGATCACCCGCAAGGCGTTCGACGGGTCAGAGCAGCGGCGAGATCAGGCGCGCGAGGCCCTGACCGAACCGCGTGCCGAGCTTCAGCGCGTCGATGTCGTGCTGGGTCAGCTCGCGGCATCCGGTCAGGTCGTGGGCGAACGCGTCGGCGAGCACGGTGTTGACCTGGTCGCCGTAGACCACCGCGATGACCTCGAAGTTGAGCTTGAAGCTGCGGTTGTCGAGGTTGGCGCTGCCGATGATGCCGACGTCGTCGTCGCACACCATCGTCTTGGCGTGGATGAAGCGCTCCTGGTACTCGTAGACCCGCACGCCCGCGGTGAGCAGCTCGGGCAGGTAGCTGCGCGCTGCGAGATCGACGAGCTTGCTGTCGCCCTGCTTCGGGATGATCAGCTTCACGTCGACGTGGCGCAAGCCGGCGGAGATCAGCGCCATGAGAAGCGCGTCGTCGGGCACGAAGTACGGTGTGGTCAGCCACAGCCGCTCGGTGGACTGATTGATCGCGGTGAACAGGGCCTTGTGGATCGCGAACGCGCCGGAGTCCGGACCCGAGCCGATGATCTGGACCACGTGATCGCCCGGCTTGTCGCCCGCGGGGAACGTGTTGACATCGACCGGGCACATCGTCCCCGCGGCGAAGTACCAGTCCTCGACGAACATCCGTTGCAGCGGCCACACCGCCACGCCCGTCATCCGCACGTGCGTGTCGCGCCAGTATTTAGGGCAGCGCGATGCCGAGTGGTTGTCGGTGATGTTCATGCCGCCGGTGAACCCGACGCGCCCATCGCACACCACGATCTTGCGATGCGTGCGGAAGTCCGGCCGGCGCAGCCGGATCGACCGCAGCCTCACCGGGTTGAACCACGCGACGTCCACACCCGCCGCGCGCAGCGGCGCGAGGAACTGCGTGGTGAGCTTGTTCGAGCCGGTCCCGTCGACGACCATGCGGATCTCCACGCCGGCCTTACGCCGCTCGATCAGCGCATCGCGCAGCTCGGTGCCGATCTTGTCAGGCTCCCAGATGTAGTACTCGAGATGGATGTGATGGGTTGCGGCTGCCACCGCGGCGAGGATCGCGGTGTACGCCGAGTCGCCATCGAGATAGACCTCGACCTCACCGGCGCGCAGGGGTGACGCCTCGCCGAGCTCCATCCCGACCCGCGCGAGCTGCAGATGCTCGACGGTGTGCTCGTCCACCGCGGCCAGCGCCTCCATCGCATCGGCGACCACGCGGCGGTTCGCGTTGCGCTTGAGCCGCTTACGCTCGAGCCGGAGCGGGCCGATGATCCGGTAGACCAGGAGGCCCACCACCGGCAGGAAGACCAGCGCGAACAGCCACGCGAGCGTCGAGCTCGCCGAGCGCCGCTGCAGGATCAGGACGACCGCAACGATGGCCACCCAGATCATCAGTCCGATGGTGATGAGCGGGACCCACAACGGGCGTGGACCATAACCCCGCTACGCGCGGCGGAACAGCAGCGAGTGATTGTTCGCCGGCATCGCCACCACGCCACGCAGGATCAGGGCCTGCTCGCCGGCTGCGATGGTGAGCTCGCGGACGTCGCGGACGCCCCAGCGCGGGTCGCGCGAGCGCAGCGATCGGTCGAACGCTTCGTTGGACTCCGACGTCTGGCCATCGAAGCGGTACGGTCCGTAGGTATAGAGCAGGCCGCCCGGCGGGAGCACGGCGCCCGCGCCCGCGAACAGCGCGAGCGAGGACTCCCACGGTGAGATGTGAATCATGTTGATGCAGACGATCGCGTCGGCAGCGGTGATCGGCCACGCCGCGATGACGTCGAGCGCGACGGGCGCAGCGAGGTTTGACAGCGCGGCCTCGTCGCGCCACGCGGCGATGCTCGCCAGCGCGCTCGGCTCCGGGTCGGTTGGCTGCCAGCGGAGGGCGGGAAACGCCGCAGCGAACCACACCGCGTGCTCGCCGCTGCCGCTCGCGATCTCGAGCACGCTGCCGGAGCCGGGAAGCTCGCGGGCGAGGACCTCGCGGATCGGCTCGCGGTTGCGCTCGGTGGCGGGCGCGTGCTGCTTCACAACGTGACCGCGTAGCAGCGCTCGACGGCGCCGGAGACCTGGCCCACGCGGCCACCGGTGGCGGGTCGCTCGGCGAGCTGCTCGGCACGCGCGTAGCTCGCGTTGACCTCGAGATCCGAGAGCGAGAACGGCGGGCCCGTCATCTGATCCTGCGCATAGTCGAGCGTGACGAGCAGGCCCGAGGTCGCGGGTGGGACCAGGGTGCGGAGGTGGTCGAGGTAGCGTGGCCGGAGCTCGGCCGGCAGCGCGATCAGCGCGGCGCGATCGTAGAACGCATCGGTCTCGCCGACGTCCTCGCGCGTGAGCGTGAACAGATCGCCGGCGATGATCGTGATCGTGCCCGCCGTGAACCGGTTGCCCGTGATCGCTGGCTCGAGCTGATGCTCGGCGAAGAATGCTCGCACGGCATTCTCGACGAGCTCGATGCCGACGACCCGATGACCCCGGCTGGCGAGGAACGCGAGGTCATCGGTCTTGCCGCACAACGGGACCAGCACGCTCGTGCCAAGCTTTCCCGCAAACCGCGTGAGGAACGTGTTCGGCGCGCCCTCGTGGAAGCTGGTCCGGCCCTCGCTCCAGGCGGTCCTCCAGAACTGCGGGTCCATGCCGCTATCGTACGCGCGCGCTGACCACCGGAACCACCCACAGAGCAAATCCTTCGGGGTCGCGGATGCATTCGATGGTCGCATCGAAGTGGTCGCGGACCTTGTCGAGCGGCCACTCGAGATAGCCGGCGAGTGTCTCGGCATAGCCATCGCGCCACGCCTCGAAGATCGACGCGAACGTCTCGCGCGGGACCCGCTGCGTATCGACCATCACGTAGTCGATCGCGATGTCCTCCACGGGCAGCGCGCGTAGGTGATGGAAGCAGTGGCGACCGATGTGCAAATCGATCCCTGTCGCTCGGCCATACGCCCGCGGCCCCGCGTGCCAGAACGCTCCGACATCGAGCCGCGCAGGACCTGCGTGGATCATGTCGTAGTCCTCCGGAACGATGTGCAGCACGGCACCGGGCCGGGCCACGCGCACCATCTCCGCGAGGATGTTCTGCGGATGCGGCACGGCCTGGAGCAGGTGGCGGCACACGACCAGATCGAACGAGCCGGCCGGGAACGGCAGCTCGAATGCATCCGCCTGACGAAAGCTCAGCCGATCGGCCAGGTGCGCATAGCGCTCCCGCGCGAGCTCGAGATGCGGCTCGAGCAGGTCGACTCCGATGATCGTGGCTCGCGGAACCAACGCGGCGAGCCGGGACGAGATCTCACCCGTTCCACAGCCGACATCGAGGATCGCAGGCGCCTCGGGTAGCCGGTGGCGCCGGAAGATGGGCAGCTCCTGTGGCCAGATCGCATCGGCCTGCGCAGCGAGGTTCCGCACCATCGACTCGTCGGCCATCTCCTTGGCCTGCGGATTTCGATCCATGGGCGCACCTTACCGCGCGGGCTCGCGATCGGGTCCAGGAGGTCCGAGCGCGCTACTCCTTGTTCTTGATCTCGGTGACCTCGTTGCGAACGGTCTGCGCGAAGGACTTGAGCTCCTGCATCGCACCGCGAACGCGGGTACCGGCGGCCTTGTTGCCGTCATTGTAGAACTTCTCGAAATCCGCCTTCATGTTGGCGACCATCTGGACCAGCTCGTTGTAGCGAGCAGTGGTCGAGGTGGACGAGGACTCCGACTGGCCGTTTTCGTTTTGGGTCTCCATGAGGGGGGCTACCTTGCCCCATCTCTCTGACATCTGCACCTGAATCGTGTTCTTTCAATGATTCCAGGACATCCCAGAGTGGCCGTTTCCTGGGGTACCGTCCCGCGGCCGTGAAACCGCCGTCTGCAGAGGATCCCGAGACCGTCTGGCTACGCGACGTGTACCAGCCGAACGAGCCCAACTTGACCGTCCGCGCGGTGGTAGGCGGCGCCTTGATCGGCGCTGTGATGTGCCTGTCGAACATCTACGTGTTCTTCAAGACCGGCTGGAGCCTCGGCGTCACGCTCACCGCCTGCATCCTCGCGTTCGCGGTGTTCCAGACCCTCAAGGCGGTCGGTGCGATTCACAAACCGCTGACCATCCTCGAGAACAACGCGCTGACGACGGTGGCGTCGGGTGCCGGCTACATGACCGCCGGCGGCAACATGGCCGCGTTCGGCGCGCTGATGATGGCCACCACGGTGCGCCCCGACTCGGTGGGGATGATCGCGTGGTTCGCGGTGATCGCCGCGCTCGGCGTGTTCGCCGCGATCCCGATCAAGCGCCAGCTCATCAACAAGGAGGCGCTGCCGTTCCCCACCGGCACCGCCACCGCGGAGACCATCCGGTCGATCCACGATGCTGCGGAGGGCAAGGGCGCGCGGGCCGCCAAGGCGCTCGCGTACTCCGCGCTGCTCGGTGCCGTGCTCGCCTGGGTGCGCGATGCGTGGAAGCTGATCCCGGGCGTCCTGGCACCCGGCATCACGATCGCGGGGAGCTCGCTCGCGAAGTGGACGATCGCCCTCAAGACCGAGGTCGTGCTGCTCGGCGCCGGCGCGCTGATGTCGTTCCGCACCGGCTGGTCGCTGCTGCTCGGCGGCTTGCTGACCTATGGCGTGCTCGGCCCGTCGCTGCTCGACGAGGGGATGATCCACGAGGTCAGCTACAAGGCGATCGTGGCGTGGACGCTGTGGCCCGGAGCGGCGCTGCTCGTCGGCGCCGGCCTGACCTCGTTCGCGCTCGACTGGCGCAGCCTCGCCCGAGCGTTCACCGGCCTCGGAGCCATGTTCGACAAGAGCAAGCGCGCGAACCAGCAGGGCATCGGCGCGGTCGAGAGTCCGGAGTGGTGGTTCCCGGCGGGGTTTCTGATCCTGACGCCGGTGATCGTCGTCCTGATGTCGGTGATGTTCCAGATCCCGATCTGGGCCGCGCTGATCGCCGTGCCGCTCGCCGTGCTGATGGGCTTTGTCGCCGCGCGCGTCACCGGCGAGACCGATGTCACGCCGACCAAGGCGCTCGGGCCGGTGACCCAGATGATGTACGGCGTCATCACGCCGGGAAATCTCTCGGGCAACATCATGTCGGCCAACGTCACCGGCGGCATCGGGCTGCATGCCGCCGATCTGCTGACCACGCTGAAGTGCGGCTGGCTGCTCGGTGCCCGCCCGCGCCACCAGCTGTACGCGCAGCTGTTCGGCGTGCTCGCCGGCGCCGCGATCGTGGTGCCCGCATTCAACCTCGTGATCCCCGATCCGTCGGTGCTCGGCGGAGAGGAGTGGCCGGCACCCTCGTGCGTGGTGTGGGCCGGCGTGTCGAAGGCGTTCGCGGGAGGCATCGGCACGCTGCCCGAGTCCTCGCGCTACGCGATCCTCGTCGGCTTGGGCCTCGGCATCACGATGGCGATCGTCGAGAAGTACGCCTCGCCGCGCGCGAAGACGTGGATCCCGTCCCCGTATGGCATCGGCCTCGCGATGGTGGTGCCGGCGAGCAACAGCATCATGATGTTCCTCGGTGCCTCGATCGCCGAGCTGATCCGGCGCAGGGCCCCGAGCTACACCGGCTACGTCGTGCCGGTGGCCTCGGGACTGATCGCAGGGGAGGCGCTGATGGGCATCGTGATCTCGATGCTGACCGTGGCGGGCATCTCGCTCGCCTTGTGACTTGTGATAAGAGCGCGGGGTGCGCCGCCTCGCGTGTGTTCTCGTGGTGCTCCTCGGTTGCAAGGGGAGCGCGCGCCCGCACGCGGAGCCGATCAAGCACGATCCGCACTCGCAGGCGCAGCCCGAGCGCGTGGCGGTGAAGCACCTGTCGCTGTCGCTCGATGTCGATTTCACTGCGCGCACGCTGACCGGCACGGCGACCTTGCAGCTGACGCGCCGGGATCGATCGGCGCACGAGGTGGTGCTCGATACCGAGGGTCTCGCGATCGCCTCGATCACCGATTGTTCGTCGAACGCGCCGCTCGCGTATCAGCTCGCGCCCGCGCGCCGGGTCGTCGGTGCAGCGCTGACCGTGCAGCTCGCCAGCGATTGCATCGCGATCGCCTATCACACCACGCCGGCTGCCCGCGCCCTGCTGTGGGTCGAGCCCTCGGGGACATCGAACAAGCAGCACCCGATGCTGTTCACCCAGTCGCAGCCGATCCTCGCGCGCACGTGGATCCCGCTGCAGGACACGCCCGGCGTGCGGTTCACCTACGACGCCACGATCCGCGTCCCCCGCGGCCAGTGGGCGCTGATGAGCGCGGAGAACCCGCAGACGATCGCGGCCGATGGCGTGTTCCGGTTCCGGATGCAGCAGCCGATCCCGAGCTACCTGATGGCGCTCGCGGTCGGCGACTTCGCGTTTCGCCCGCTCGGTCCGCGCAGCGGCGTGTACGCCGAGCCGAGCATGATCGACGCCGCGGCGCACGAGTTCGTCGAGGTCGAGGCGATGATGAGCGCGGCCGAGGAGCTCTACGGTCCGTACCGCTGGGGCCGCTACGACCTGCTCGTGCTCCCGCCGAGCTTTCCGTTCGGCGGCATGGAGAACCCGCGGCTGACGTTCCTGACCCCGACCGTGATCGCCGGGGATCGCTCGCTGGTTGGCCTGATCGCGCACGAGCTCGCGCACTCGTGGTCGGGGAACCTGGTCACCAACTCGACGTGGAACGACGTCTGGCTCAACGAGGGCATCACCACCTACGTCGAGCGCCGGCTCATGGAGAAGCTGCGCGGCAAGGACGTCGCCGACGTGGACTGGGCGATGAGCGTGACGAGCCTGCGCAAGGCACTCGCCGAGTACGGGCCTGACGATCCGCGCACGTTCCTCGCGTTGACCACGCGCTCCGATCAGGATCCCGACGAGGCCGGGGTCGGCGCGGTGGCGTATGACAAGGGCGCACTGCTGATGCGCGCACTCGAGCTGGCGTTCGGCCGGCCGACGTTCGATGCGTTCCTGCGCCGCCGGTTCGACCGCCGCGCGTTCCAGTCCACGGATACCGAAGCGTTCGAGGCCGAGGCCAATGCGGAGCTGTTCGCGAAGCACCCCGTTGGCTGGACGCTCGCGCCGTGGCTGCACCACGGCGGCATCCCGACCACCACGCCGCTACCGACCTCGGCGAAGGTCACGCAGATCCAGCAGCTCGCGAGCACCGCCGCGCCCCCGCCGTCGGATCCGGCATGGACCACGTCAGACTGGGTGATCTACCTGACCGCCGTGCCGCCGACGGTGACCGCCTCGCAGCTCGAGGCGATCGATGCCGCGTACCACCTGACCACCGGCAACGCCGAGATCCTGATGCACTGGCTGCCGCTGCTCATCAACGCGGACGTCGAGCGCGCCACGCCGGTGATCGAGAGCTTCCTGACCACGGTCGGGCGGCGCCGCATGGTGACACCGGTCTATCAGGCGCTGATCGCGAAGAATGAACGCTGGCGTGCACTCGCGCGATCGATCTTCGTGAAGGCAGGCCCGCTCTATCACCCGCTGACCCGCGACGCGATCGCCGCGCTGGTGAAGTAGCTGCTCAGCCGCCGGCTTCGGCACGAACGGCGAGCGAGAACGCTGTGGCGGCAGGAACGCTCTTCTTGATCGCGGCCTCGGCGGCCCTCGCCCACGCATGGGTATCGATCTTCGAGCTGCCGAGATGGCCCATACCTTGATCACGTTGACGTCATCACCGGAGGGCCGCACCTTCACCTCGGTGGGCTTGGCGCCAAGCGACTCGAACGTCTTCAAGAAGCCCTCGATCGCTTCGACCGCACCGATGATGTCCATATCGGCCGATGGTTGCTGTTACGGCGTCTTCGTCGTGAGCGAATCGACCGCGTGGACCGGGGGATTTGCACCGTTGATCAGGTGCTTGATCGCCCCGAGCACCAGCCGCTGCTGCTCCAGCATGCTCTTGCCGGCAAACACGGTGGACACCACGCCAATCCGCCAGTGACCTCCACCTCCCGACACCTCGACGACCGCATCGGGGATCGTGGCCTGGATCGACGTGGTGATCGTGTCCGGAATCGAGCCCTGGAAGTCGGTCGCGTGGTCGCTCATGCCCCCTCGTTGCCATGAAAGCCCCGATGACACAAGCGCGTGGCGTGAAGGCCCTCGTCGCGATGCTGCTGGTCGACCGCCCGGGCGGAGCGACATGTGCGGTTGGCGTACACCCAGGCGCCTCACACGACGCGCAGCTACGAGCTCACCGCGAACAGGCCGATCGGGTTCGAGCTACTGGAAGACCAGCGGAACGATCATCATGAACGTGTAGCGGCCGATGCGTCCGAGGAACGTGATCAGCGTGAACGTCCAGATCCGCATCTTCATCAGCGGGTGGGCGATGAAGCCGAGCAGCCACAGCGGCGGCAATCCCACCGTGGCGCTGAGGAACATGATCGCCTTGGGCCGCCTGTTCCAGCGCTCGATCTTCGTGCGCAGCTTGTCCACACGCGCTGCGAGCGGCTGGTTCTCGAGCGCGCCGATGCCGGCGTAGAACGTCACGGTCTTCGCGATCTGATGCCCGGTCGCGGACAGCAGGATCAGCAGCGCCATGCCTGCGGGGGGCGGGGTGGCCCACGTCGAAATGCCGACGAGGAACAGCTCGATCGAGAGCAGCGGAAACAGACCGGCGACGAACGCGAGCACCATCGCGCCGCCGTAGAGCCCGAACGTCGACAGCAGGGTCTCGGTCACGGGATCCTCAGCGTATCAGCGCCGTAGCAACGCGAACACGATCCCGAGGCCGACACATCCCGCCATGATCAGCGCGAGCCAGCCGAGCAGGCCGATCCACGCCGGCCGCAGGGTGACCCCGTCCCGCTTCGCGCACGCCAGGCACACCGCGAATGTGGTCGCACCGCCCTCGGTGAGCTCGCAGCAATCGCCGCACACGGGTGAGCGACAGCGCGCACACGGCCCGACGGCGGTCTTCTCGCAGATCGTGCAGCGCGCGACCGGCCCATCACCGCCAGCGGGAACGAGCGAAGTCACCGGCTGGCTGTAGCAGATCCAGACGGGCCCGTCCCGTGGCCTGGGCTGGCCAGCCAGGTGCCGTCGACGGCGGACCGATCCCACGCCGTAGTATGGTTCGCGCCGACGCATGCCCCCTCCGAAGCTTCCGCAGCGCGCTCGCGTCGTCGTCATCGGTGGCGGCATCATCGGCTGCTCCGTCGCGTATCACCTCGCGCACATGGGCTGGACCGATGTCGTGCTGCTCGAGCGCGACAAGCTGACGTCCGGAACCACCTGGCACGCCGCCGGCCTGATGGTGACGTTCGGGTCGACCTCCGAGACGTCGACGGAGATGCGCAAGTACTCGTGCGATCTGTACGAGCGGCTCGAGGCGGAGACCGGGCAGTCCACCGGGTTCAAGCGCACCGGCTTCATCGAGGTCGCAGGCGATCGCGATCGGCTCGAGGAGTATCGTCGGGTCTCCGCGTTCAACCGGCTGATGGGGATCAACGTCAACGAGATCTCACCCGGCCAGGTCAAAGATCTGTTCCCGCTCGCGAACGTCGACGATCTGCTCGCCGGCTTCTACGTCAAGGAAGATGGCCGCGCCGATCCGGTCGGCGTGACCATGGCGCTCGCGAAGGGCGCCCGCGCGAAGGGCGCCACCGTGCTCGAGAACGTACCGGTGATCGCGGTCAAGACCCGGCGTGGTGCGGTGACCGGCGTGAGCACGCCGTACGGCGACATCGAGGCCGAGTACGTCGTCAACTGCGCGGGCATGTGGGCCCGCCAGCTCGGCGAGCAGCTCGGCGTCTCGATCCCGAACCAGGCGGCGGAGCACTACTACCTGATCACCGAGCGAATCCCGGATCTGTCGAAGGATTGGCCCGTGCTCGAAGATCCGGGCTCGCACGTCTACTTCCGCGAGGAGGTCGGTGGCCTGATGATCGGCCTGTTCGAACCGATCTGCGCGCCCTGGAAGGTCGACGGGATCCCCGACGACTTCTCGTTCGGCGAGATCCAGCCCGACTGGGATCGGATGGGCCCGTACGTCGAGAAGGCGATGGCGCGCGTTCCGATCTCGATGACGGTGGGCGTGAAGAAGTTCTTCTGCGGGCCCGAGAGCTTCACGCCGGATCTGCGGCCGATCGTCGGCGAGGCACCGGAGCTCAAGAACTACTTCGTCGCCGCGGGCCTCAACTCGATCGGCATCCTGACCGGCGGTGGGCTCGGGCGCGTGATGGCGCACTGGATCATCCACGGGCGGCCGGATGTCGATGTCACGGCGATGAACATCGATCGTCTGCATCACTACCAGACCACGCCGGAGTACCGGCGCACGCGCACCGTCGAGTCGCTCGGCATGGTCTACAAGTGCCACTACCCGACGCACACGATGACCACGGCGCGCGGCGCCAAGCAGTCCCCGTTCTACGAGCGGCTTGCGCTGCGCGGGGCCTATTTCCGCGACGTCAGCGGCTGGGAGGGCGCGGACTGGTACAAGCCGGAGCAGCCGACGATCGAGCAGCACTCGTGGGAACGCCAGCACTGGTTCCCGACCTGGGAGGCCGAGCACACCGCGGCGCGCGAGGGCGTGATCCTCATGGACATGTCGTTCATGTCGAAGTTCCTCGTCGAGGGACGCGACGCGGGCACCGTGCTCGACTGGCTGTCGGCGAACCACGTCGACGGACCGGCGAGCACGATCACCTACACGCAGTGGCTCGACGAGGCCGGCAAGCTGCAGGCGGACCTGACCGTCTGCAAGCTCGCGGACGACAAGTTCTGGGTGGTCGCCTCCGATACCGCGCATCGCCACGTCGAGACCTGGATGAAGCGCCACATCGAGGCCACCGATGCGCGCGCGCACGTCGCCGACATGACCGCGGCCTACGCGCAGCTCAACATCCAGGGGCCGCGGTCGCGCGAGCTGATGCAGCTGGTGACCACCGCCGACATGTCGAACGGGGCGTTCGCGTTCCGTCACGCACGCGAGATCGATCTCGGGTTCGCGAAGGTGTTGTGCATTCGCATCACCTATCTCGGCGAGCTCGGCTACGAGCTGTACATCCCCACCGAGCAGGCGCTGCACGTCTACGATCGGCTGGTCGGCGCCGGTGCGAAGGTCGGTCTCGTCCATGCCGGCCTCAAGACGCTCGCGAGCTGCCGGATGGAGAAGGGCTACCGCGACTACGGTCACGACATCGATAACACCGATACCGTGCTCGAGGCCGGGCTCGGCTTCGCGGTGGATCTCAAGAAGCCGCGCGGCTTCCGCGGCAAGGACGCCGTGATGACGCAGAAGGCCGCGGGGCCGCTCAGGAAGCGCCTGCTCCAGATCTTCGTCCAGGATCCGCAGCCGCTACTGTTCCACGCCGAGATCGTGCACCGCAACGGCGAGCCGGTGGGCTACATCCGCGCGGCGTCGTACGGGCACACGCTCGGCGGCGCCGTCGGGCTCGCGATGATCGCGGCTCCCGCCGATGGTTCGCTCGATCAGAAGTGGATCGACGCGGGCACCTGGGAGGTCGAGATCGCGAACACGCGCTATCCGGCTCTCGCATCGCTCAGGCCGCTGTTCGATCCCGAGAACAAGAAGATCAAGGCGTAACCGGCCGCGGACGTGGCCGGGAACCTCCGCGTCGACGATCGAGACGGGCAGCACGAAGCTCAGCGTGCAGCCGAGCGAATGGCGATCACGCCGTCGTGCGCCCTGTCGGTGCGAGCTCGAGTAGCGCCTTCGCGGCGGCGCTGACCGAACCCAGCTGGCTGCGCAGCGTGCTCCACAGATCGCCGATCCGATCGAGCCGCGCGCGGACATCGCCGATCCGGATCGCGTCAGGCCGGATCGCCTCGAGCTCGGACCACTCGATCGGCGCGGAGACCGGTGCACCGGGACGGCCGCGCAGCGAGTACGGCGCGACCACGGTAGCGCCGTAGCTGTTGCGCGCGATGTCGAGGTAGATCCGGCCCTTGCGGTCCTTCTTGTAGAACTCGGTAGTCATCAGCGTGGGGTGACGCGCGCACAGCACACCGGCGATCGCGGTGCACAGCGCACCGACCTCGTGGAAGCTGGCGGCGCCGTCGAGCGGCGAGACCACGTGCAGGCCCTTCGATCCGGTGGTCTTCACGAACGCGGGGAGGCCGAGCGCGTCGAGCTGATCGTGGAGGATGCGCGCGCATGACGTCGGCGATCGTGGCGTAGTACGCGATCACATCGCCCTTGGTGATGCCCTCGGGGAACACCACGCGATCGGTGTTGGTGCACGCGATCGTGATGTCTCCGAACACGTACTCCACGAACTGAGTCTCCCTCGGATGGCCCCGACTCGCTATGGTCGTGGAATGTCGTACGCGTTTCTGTCTCCCGAGTGGTTCATCAAGGTCGACGAGCTGATCGCGGCGGCCGGCGACCTCCAGATTCCCGAGGCGATGAAGGTCGTCGAGGTCAACGTCACGGTGACCTCGGCGAACGGCGACATCCCGCTGTTCCTGAAGGACGGCCTGTTCGCGCAGGGTCACAAGGCCGGCACCGCGACGAGCCTGACCTTGAGCGACGAGCTCGCCCGCAAGATCTTCGTCGACGGCGACACGGCAGCCGGCGTGCAGGCGTTCCTCACCGGAGAGATGAAGGTCGAGGGCGATCTGGCGAAGCTGGTGGCGATGCAGACGGTCGACCCGAGCGAGCCGCAGAAGCAGCTAACGAAGCGGATCGCTGCGATCACCACCTAGCGATCCTGCGTTGCGGTACCCTGGTGGCGTGAAGCCGTGGGTCCTCATGCTGCTGGTGGTAAGCTGCCAGAACGCGGACAAGCCCCCGTCGACGATCGCGCCGTTCACGGCAGCTGACTGCCCGCGGTTCCTCGCGAAGGCGCGCGCGACGATCCAGGCGATGGGCGCGCAGGCGGGGATGACCTACAACGAGCAGATGGAGGCCTCCGCGGTGAAAGACTGCCGCGCGGACGTCGTCGCTGGTCGGCCGATGGCGCTCGGTCGCTGCGTGCTCGATGCTCGCAACGAGCAGGCCGTGCATCAGTGCTTCCCGACCTACGAGCAGCTGACAAACCGGAAGCTGCCGTGAGCCGCGCCGTCGTCGCGCTGGCGATCGCGTTCGGACTCGTCCGCATCGCGACCGCAACGCCGGCGTCTCCGGTCCGCGTCCACATCGAGTGCGAGGAGCACGGACGCACGAAGGCGTGCCCTGCGTTTCTGCTCGGGCTTCTGGATGCCAACAAGTCGCTGATCCAGTCTCCGCGCGCGGATGCCGAGGTGGTGATCTACGCCGCGGCGACCGAGATCGCGCTCGTCGATCGGCTCCATCTGCGGTTCGTCAGCAAGCTGACCGGTGCGCCTCCGGTGATCGAGATCGATGTGGAGCTCGATTCGCGCGGCACCGATGACGAGCAGCGCGCGCAGCTCGAGCCCGCGTTCCTCCGCGGCATGGCGCTGTACGTAGCCGCGCGATATCCGAAGATCGTCACCGTCACGATCGGCGCACCCGACACCGTCGAGACCGCGGTGCCCGAGACTACGCCGTGGGGGATCTCGATGTCGCTCGGTGCGTCGGGCAATCGTACGAAGCGGTACCAGTCCGCGAATGGCTACGGCAACGTCGAGCTGACGCGAGTGACCCGGACCAACCGCGGGATCGTCGAGATCTATGGCAACTACGGGCTCAACCGTCAGCCGCCCTTGATGGTCGACGGCAAGACGGTCGATCTCAACACCCAGCAATGGAGTTTCGGCGGTGCGGCTGGCGCGGCGTGGCTCTACGACCCGTGCTGGTCGTTCGGCGGCATCGCGCGGTTCGAGCGCGACGATCCGAAGGGTCAGTACCTGTACACGACGGGCGCGTTCGGCGGCGTCGAGTGGGACAAGTACGCGGCCGATGATCCGCGCGGCAACCGGCTCGCGATCCTCTACAAGGCGGGGTGGAAGGCCGAGCACTACAACATCCAGAACAAGCTCGGCGAGACCTTCGCGCAGTATCCGTGGCACGGCATCACCGCGAGCGGCACCGTGCGCAAGGACAAGATCAGCTTCGGGCTGTCCCTCAGTGCCCAGGCCGAGGTGAATCGTCCCACGCGCCGGCACAACCTCGCCGTGTCGCCGTACATCGAGATCAAGATCGGCGGCCACGTCGATCTCGCCCTGTCGTTTTCGGTGATCAAGCGCGAGTTTCCGGCGCCCGATAATACCAAGATCGATCCCGAGGACTTCGAGCTCCAGTCGCGGCTGTCGTATGCCGAGCCGCTCTCGATGAACGGCTCGCTCAACCTGACGATCCACTGGGATCGCACGAACGGCGCCCGTAACGACCGGTTCAACGATATCTAGCCAAAATCTGGACGATCTCTAGATCCGCACGAAATCGATGAAGCCGCGATTGGGCTCGGTGTCGACCAGCCGGACCCGGACCTTGTCGCCGACGTCGAGGCCTTGCTCGTGCGACACTACGCGGCCCTCGGCAGGCAACGTGCGCAGCCGCGCGAACACGCCCTTGGGCGAGGCGCCGGTGATGATCGCGTCGAACTCCTCACCGATCCGGTTGTGCAGCAGCAGCGCGGCCGCGACCTTGCGCATCGTCCGCTCGACCTTGCGGGCGCTGTTCTCGCGATCGGTGCAGTGCGCAGCGATCGCGGTCAGCTCGTCGTCGGAGTACGGCTGGCGCACGCCGCGTGACGCTGCCTTCAGTAACCGCTGCGTGATCAGATCGGGATAGCGGCGGTTCGGCGCGGTGGAGTGGGCGTAGTCATCCACGGCGAGCCCGAAGTGGCCGGTGTCCGGATCGGTGGCGCGCTGCAGCGCGTACTCGCCGGGGCCGATCAGCTTGACCACCGAGAGCGATAGATCCCCAAACTTGTCGGGCTCCTTCGCGCGGCGCTCCGCGAGGAACGCGGACAGCGCCGTGGCGCTCGGCTCGGCGGGCAGCTGGAACCCGAACGTGGCGGCCAGCTCGATGATCCGATCCCAGCGCTTCGGCTTGCGAACGATCCGTCGGATCGACGAGAACCCGTGCTGCTCGAGGTAGCGCGCCGTGGCGCCGTTCGCCGCGATCATCAGATCCTCGACGAGCTCGCGCGCACGGTTCTTGTGCTGGACCACGAGATCGACGACCTCGCCATCCTTGGTCACCGGCCGCGCCTCGATGGTCTCGAAGTCGAGCGCCCCGAGCTCGTGCCGACGCGCGCGGAGCCGCTGCGCCACTTCGTCGTGCAACTTCACCTGGGTCGCGATCACCGCGTCGTGGGGTGCTTCGCCGTGACCCTCGAGCCAGGCGCCGACCCGCTCGTACACCAGCTTCGCGTGGTTGCGAACGCGCGCCGGATAGATCGTGGTCTGCTTGTCATCGAGGGTTCCATCGGAGAGCACCACCAGCTCGGTGACCACCGCGAGCCGGTCGCGCTCGTCGAGCAGCGACGTCCGATCGGTCGACAGCACCTCCGGCAGCATCGGGAAGATGTGCACGCCGGTGTACAACGTCGTCGTGTTGGTTTGGGCGTAGCGGTCGACCTCGGAGCCCTTGGGAGCGAACGAATCGACGTCCGCGATGCCGATCATCACGCGAATCGCGCCGCCTGCGAGCTGCTCGGCGAGCTCGATCTGATCGAGGTCGCGCGAGTCCTCATTGTCGATCGAGGACCACGGCAGCGTGCGCAGATCCACCGCGTCCTCGACCGGATCCTGCGCGGGGATCGAGTGCTCGACGGCCGCGGGCATCTCCGGATCGAAGCCGTTCTCGCGCAACACGCGTCGTGCGATCTCCACCATGTCGTAACGACCAGGGCTCATGACCCGACTGTACCTGCTGGTCGTCGCACGCGGCGCAGCGCACCGCGTCATCGTCGCGATCGGCTCGTGCCGAGGCTACTTGACGGATGGCATCGCGGTTCGCTACTGAACGCCCATGGGTGCCTGGGGAAGCGGTGCGTTCGATAACGACACCGCGTGCGAGTGGACGGAAGAGCTCACCGATTCGGGGGTCTCGGACCTGTCGCTGGTCGAGCGTACGCTGAGCTCGGCCCAGGAGGTCGATGACGACGAGCTCGATGCCGAGCTCGCCTGCGAGGCGATCGCCGCGTGCGAGGTCGTCGCTCGTCTGCAGGGCCGCGGCGCGCACGCGGGAGCGCCGCTCGCGGAGCTCGATGCCTGGATCAAGAGCAAGCCGGTCAAGCCGTCGCCGGCGTTGATCCGCCAGGCGGCCAACGTGCTCGATCGCGTCGTCGCCAACAGCAGCGAGCTGGCGGACCAGTGGGAGGACAGCGGCGCCTGGCTGTCCTCTGTTCACGATCTCCGCAAGCGCGTCGCCGGCTGAACCGGGCGCCCAGGATCTGGCATCGTACCCGGATGCCGCACCGCACCACCGCCGAGCTCGACGCCGGACTCGCCTCGGTCCTCGGAGCTCCGCGCCTTCGCGGAACGATCGAGCTGATCGTGCGGCGGCCCGCGGAACGCGAGCGCGAGATCCTCGATCAGGCCGAGCTGTCCACCGAGGTCGGGCTGGTCGGAGATCGCTGGAGCATCCCGACGCTGGCCAAGCCGACGCCGCATCCCGGCAAGCAGATCACGATCATGAGCTCGCGGGTGATCGAGCTGATCGCGGACGACGACTGGGAGCTTGCAGGCGACAACCTGTTCGTCGATCTCGATCTCACCGAGGATCATCTCCCGGCCGGCGCCCAGCTCGGCATCGGCGACGTCGTCCTCGAGGTCACGGCCGATCCGCACACCGGCTGCAAGAAGTTCGGCGAGCGGTTCGGCGAGGATGCCGTGGCGTGGACCAAGGCGCCGGCGAACGCGCACCTTCGCTTGCGCGGCCTGCATGCCCGCGTGGTCGTCCCCGGCACGATCCACCGCGGTGACCTGATCAGGGTGCTCCCATTGATCGCGTGACCGAGCGGCTGGCTACCAGGGCGGCGGCGATGCACAGGCCACCTCCACGCCGGTGCGCGGATGGCGGAAGCGCAGCGCGGTCGCGTGCAGTGCGATCGCGGCGGATGGCTCGGCACCGAGCTCGTAGAGCGTGTCGCCCATGATCGGATGACCGAGGCTGGCCAGGTGCGCGCGGATCTGGTGCGTGCGGCCGGTCTCGAGAGTGATCTCGAGCAGCGTGCGATCGTCATGGCGTGCACGGACG
This sequence comes from Myxococcales bacterium, assembly GCA_043753855.1. Taxonomy (GTDB): domain Bacteria; phylum Myxococcota_A; class Polyangia; order Haliangiales; family Haliangiaceae; genus JABFXX01. The sequence goes on from JAYUVX010000033.1 coordinate 53,861, forward strand.
GTCCAGTGGGTCACCGCGCGCTGACCGTCGGGGACGACCGCGCGCCGGTAGTCGAGCGCGGGATCGCGCCCGAGCGCTGCATCGATGGTTCCGGACTCGCCGGTGACCCTGCCGTTCACCAGCGCGAGATAGCGGCGCTCGAGCTGGTGGTCGGCGAGCAAGCGCCGCACCGCATCGTGGATGCTCGCGGACTTCGCGATCGCGATCAGGCCGCTTGCCGCCCGATCGAGGCGATGCAGCGGTGACGGCCGCCACGCGCCCCACGGATCCTCGGGACGCGCACCGCAGTACCAGAGCAGGCGATTCAGCAACGTGCCGGCACGGTACGGGCCGATCGGATGCACGTGGATGCCGGCGGGCTTGTCGCAGATCATCAGATCCGCATCCTCGTGATGGACCACGATCGGCACGTGCTCGGGCACGAAGCTCAGCGCATCGATCCGCACTGGATCCGCGGTCACCACATCCCCGGGGCACACGAGGTCCGCGATCTTGCCGACCCGGCCGTTGATCCGGACCGCACCGCCCGCGATCAGCTCGCCGATCTCCCGCACCGGCACGGTCACCAGCCGCGCCTTTGTGAAGTCGACCAGACGCATCCGAGCCACGCGGGCAGCATACCGGGCGCGGGCTACTTGTAGGTCGCACCGCAGCCGAGCCGCTGCTGGGTCGCCGCGAGGTCGAGCTCGGAGTCTGCCAGCGCGCGCGTCAGATCGCCGGCGAGCGAGGCGATGTCGACCAGGCGGTTCTCGTCGATCCGATCGACGGTGTCGCAGCTCTGATGATAGCAGCGCGCGTCGGGCGTCCAGAACATCACGTACGGGATGCGCTGCTTGCAGAACGGCTCGAAGTCCGAGCCGCGCGCCCTGCCGCCGAGACGGACGTCGAGCTTGGGATAGCTGGCGTCGAGCTTCGCGAGCAGCTTGGTCGCCGCGAGGCCCTTGAACGTGCCCATCGCCGCCACCAACCCGCGCGACGAGTGGCTGCCGACCATGTCGAGGTTGATCACCTGGACGATCTTGCCGATCGGCACCGTGTTCGGCGGATGCGCGACGAAGTAGTACGAGCCGGTCATCCCGGTCTCCTCGTCGCCGAACGTGGCGAACACGATCGTCCGCCTGGGCGCCGCGTGCTGCATCACGTCCTGGGCCACCGCCAGCAGCGCGACGACGCCCGAGGCATTGTCATTCGCCCCGAGGAAGCCGGCCCCGAGGTGATCGTGGTGCGCCGCGATCAGGATAATCTCGCTGCCGACGTCCGGATCAGCACCCGTGATCGCGCCGTACACGTTCGCGGTGGGCTGACCGTTCTGCGCGGTGAACGCCTGCTCGACGGGCGCGAGGCCGAGGCACCGCATGCGCTCGGCGATCAGCCCACGCGCGGCGACATCACCCGTGGAGGCCGGCGCGCGGCCAGCGAGCTCGGCACCGCCAAGGATCGCGAGCCGCGCGTGGAGGCCGGCGCGGTCGTACGGCTTGCCATCGGCCACGCAGCTCGGCGCCGGATCCGCGAGGACGGGTGTCGAGCACCCGGTGACGACCGCGAGCATCAGGACCGCGCGAGCTGCCATGACGTTCAGACCCTGTCAGGTGGCGCAGGTTTCAGCCCAAGGTTCGACCTGCGGCTGGTGTCACCACGCGACGAGACGGCGGGGTACGACCGCCAAGCTACCCGAGATGAGCGTACGCTCGCGGGTAAACGGGAGGACCGCGTGATCTACGACAACATCACCGACACCATCGGCCGCACGCCGATCGTTCGTATCCATCGGCTCGCACCGACGCACGTCACGATGTACGTGAAGGTCGAGTCGTTCAATCCTGGCGGCTCGGTCAAGGACCGGCTCGCGCTCGGCGTCATCCTCGATGCCGAGCGGCGCGGGGCGTTGAAGCCCGGGCAGACCGTGATCGAGGCGACCTCCGGAAACACCGGCGTGGCGCTCGCCATGGTGTGTGCGGCGCGCGGCTATCCGTTCGTCGCGATCATGGCGGACTCGTTCTCCGTCGAGCGCCGGCAGATCATGCGCGCGTATGGCGCGAAGGTGGTCCTGTCCCCCGCCTCGCTGCGCGCCACCGGCATGGTGAAGATGGCCGAGACGATGGCGAGGGAACGCGGCTGGTTCCTCGCGCAGCAATTCGACAACCCTGCCAACCCCGAGTTCCACCGGCAGACCACGGGGCCGGAGATCCTGTCGGACTTCGCGGGCAAGCGGCTCGACACCTTCGTCACTGGCTGGGGCACCGGCGGCACGCTCACCGGGGTGAGTCACGTGCTGCGAGCGGCGCGGCCCGGGATCCAGATCGTGGTCTGCGAGCCGCAGGAGGCGCAGCTGCTCGGCGGCGCCGAGTGGAAGCCGCACAAGATCCAGGGCTGGACTCCGGACTTCGTGGGCACGGTGCTCGATCGCAACTCGTTCGATGCGCGGCATCCGATCAGCGATGCCGAGGCGGTCGCCACCGCACGCGACCTCGCCCACAAGGAGGGGATGTTCGTCGGGATCTCCGCCGGCGCGACGTTCTCCGCGGCGCTCAAGACCGCCGCGACCGCGCCGAACGGCAGCGTGATCCTCGCGATGCTGCCCGATACCGGCGAGCGCTACCTGTCGACGGCGCTGTTCGAGGGTGTCAACACCGGCAGCGACGAGGTCTGAGGCTCACGGCTCGTTGACGCCACGGCCGGTGTCGAACAGCACCTTCCACGCGCGATCGGGCTGCTGCTTCCAGATCGTGACGTAGCTGCTGCGCCAGTGATCGTCGGGTGCCGTACCCGTGTAGGTGGCCTTGCCGACGGTGAACCCGAGGGTTCCGAGCTTGCCGCTCGCGATCGGTGCCCAGGTGAGGACACCGGAGGACAGTAGCTTCTCCATGGATTCGCGGATCGCAGGCCCTTCGAGCTTGCCGGCCTCCCGCCACATCCAGCCATCCGGCGCGAACCACGAGGCCCAGCCCTCGGCGCCGCGCGTCTTCGCATCGGCGGAGAAGGCGAGGTCGGCGGCTTCGAGCTCCGGCGCCGCGATCCGCGGATGAGGGCCGAACGTGAACGTCCGCGGCGCCGACGGTCCGCGCAGCTCGGCGCGAAGCCCTCCTCCTTCGCGCGCATAGGTGATCGATGTCGGATCGTCATGCTCGGGGTTCTCGAACGTCGCCTTGCCCTGCGAGTTGCCGGTGCGAAGAAACTCCGTCGAGCTGGTGCCACCTGGCATCGCGAACAACCGCAGCTTGCCGCCGGCAGGCCCACCCGGTTCGGCGTCGTCGACGATCAGGACCTCGAAGCTGCCGTCGACGTGCAGGCCGATGCCGTACATCGCGCCGGCGGCGGCGATCCAATGCTCGGTCCCGTCCTTGCCCTTCCAGTCGCCGAGCCACCACGCGAGTGGCGCGAGCGCGGGCGACAGCTCCGCGGACGCAGGTGGTGGCACGGCGGGGTGCTTCGCCGGTACACCGCACGCAACGCACAGCAGCAGGCCAGCGAGCGAGGTACGCACCCGGCCATGCTAGCCGAGATCAGTTCTCGTCGAGGAGTAGCGCGCCGCCTTCGACGACGACACTCGCGAGCGCCACCGCATCACGGCCGTCTGCCGAGTAGGTGATCACCTGATCCGGACCGACCGTGTCGACCGCCAGCTCGGAGTCGCGCAACGTCGGTGCGAGCGGCAACACGTCGCGGCGCCAGCTCATCAGGTGCTCGTGGATCGCCTCCGGATCCTCGCCGAACCGCACCCGCATCGTCGCGGACAGCAGCTCGCGCCAGGCCGCGACGTCCTCGGTCTCCAGCGCGCGCAACATGCGGCCGACCAGGACATCCGCCGGGCCAGCGGCGGGGGTGGGCGCGGTGGCCTGCGAGCCCGACCGAGGCGGGCCTCCACTGCAAGCAGCGGCCGCGATGCCGAGGACGAACGCCGAGACTCGCAACATATTCCCACCTCATCACAGCTGATGGGCGGGCTCACGTTTTTGGCAAAACGGACGGCCGCGCCTGGCGCTCGTGCTGGACCGCAGTACGATTCCGGCGAAACGGAGGATCCGATGAAGAACGCGCTCCTGGTAACGGCTCTGCTCGCAACGGTTGGTTATGGCGGCTGGCGGCTCACCCATCGCGGTGAGGCCCCGGTGGTGGCGGACGATTCGAAGCTCACGCTCGATCGAATCTGGGTCGATCACCTCCCGCGCACCGACAAGGACACGTTCCAGATCTTCGCCGCGATCTCGGAGGAGGAGTTCGGGGTGTTCCAGCAGACCAGCACCTGGAAGGGCAACTTCGAGCTGTTCACGTTCAAGTTCGCCGGGGACAAGATCAAGGCGACGTTCCCGCAGGACGGCGACCGCGAGGAGATCAAGCCCAGGGCCAGGCCGTGCAACGAGGGACAGATGGACTACTGCCTCGAGATCGAAGGCTCCAAGCGCGGCGTGAAGAAGTACTACTCGCGCAAGGGCTGGGAGATCGACGGCGTCCACTCGGCGAAGGCGCTCGAGGATCGCGCCGAGGCGCTCGCGGCCGAGCTCGGAGCTGGCCTTCCGCGCGAGTAGCATCGGCGCGCCGGGGCTCCGCTCTGACAGCTCCGCAGCTTGGTGTCGAACCAGTCGCAGGGTGAGTAGAAAAAGCCACCGCTTCAGGAAACCTCTGCGGCAATGATCGTTTGGAGTCCGTTTTCGCGACGCGCTCCCAGTCCTGCGTTAACTATGATAGGGAGGGGGGCCGATTGTTCGGCATTGCCATGTCCATTCTGGAACTTGGAAGACCTGTCGGGGAGCACCATCCGCCGTTCGTCATCGCGGCGATCGATTGCACGAAGCTCGGTTCGATCGAACAGGCGGTCGGCGCGATCGATCTCGCGGCCCAGACGCGCTGCGATGCCGTCAAGCTGACGTCGCTGCCATGGACGTGGTGCGCGCGGCTGTACGGTCACGCCGCACCGCGCGGCATCAAGCTGCTGACCA